>URWG01000217.1 GCA_900551495.1 uncultured Eubacteriales bacterium | reverse complement strand
GCTTCTTTGTTCTTCGTTGTTTAATTTACAAGGTACACGCTCCAACCGCGGAACATGTGATAGATTACCACGGGTTTTGCGGTTTGTCAACAGGTTTCGACGATTTCATCCATCTCGTTTCTCGCCGCAAATCGCTTCTGTTATTAGCTGCGCTTATATGTCCCTTCTGCAACGCTTCACGCCGCCTCGCCGGACGCGCCGATCAGCTGGTCGTAGCGCATCAGCAGCAGCGCGATCTGCGCGCGGGAGACCGCCTGCGTCGGGTACCAGACGCACTCATCCTCCGCGATGAGGCCCTTTTCCCACGCCCATCGCACCGCGCTCAGGTTCGTCTCGCTGACCTTCGGCGCGTAGGGATAGTCCTCCAGAGACGCATTGGACTCCGGGCTGCCCGCCAGACGGTGCAGCACGGCAAGCACCTCCTCGCACGAGCAGTACGCCTCCACGCCGAAGCTGTCCGTGCTCTCCGGCTTGATGTAGCCGTTGGTATCCGCCCAGTTCACGCAGTCATAATACCACTCGCCGCTTGACACATCGCCGTAGGTATGGCGCGGCGCAGCGACCGGCTCGCCGCCGGCAAACCGATAGAGGATCATGGCAAGCTGCGCGCGGGTCATGCCATAGTTCGGGCGGAAAAGGCTCAGCCCGCCGCCGACGTCCGTGCCGCTCATCAGGCCGTTCGTCACAACATAATTTACCGCCGGAACGTACCAGTCGTTGATCGTAATATCCGAAAAGACATACACGGTCTTCTCACCGTTCTGCTCGACCTCGAGCTGCATAGCGCCGCTCTCCGTCTCCGTCACCACGCCGAGCTTCAGCTCCGCGGGCAGCTCCGCCTTGCCGCTCTGCTGCGCAAAGCCCTGGCCGTCCGCCGGATCGTTCTGTTGGTCTTTCTTCCCGCCGCAGCGCGTCACGACCAAAACGATCAGCACCACGAGCAGCAGCAGGATCACAAGTAATTTCTTTCGCATAGGCGTCTCCTGTTCCTTGGTTTCTTTCGTAAGCTTAGCAGGTAAATGTGTCTATTTCTTTGCCATCATCTCGGAAATTTTCCGTTCCAGCGCCGCCTTGGCCTCGTGCGGATCGGAGATGTCCCATACCGCGCTCTCCATCGGGCAGAAGCCCGTGTCCGTGCGGTTGCGGATGGCCGGCACGACCGTGTCCGCGATCGCCTCGATGCCGTGAGCGCGCAGCGTTTCCCGCGCGGGGACGCTCATAAGCGGCGCGTAGACCGTCCGAACGCCCAGCAATACATATAAAAAGGCCGCCGCCTTGCCGACGATGCGGTCTGCCGCCGACGCGCCGGAGAGGTCCGTTCCCTCGTTCAGCCAGCGCATCAGCGGGCGGACGCCGTGCTCCTCGGAGGCAAAGCTCTCCCCCGCCCGGCAGGCAGCGCAGGTGTATTCCTCATTATTTTCAAGCAGCGCCTTCGCCTGCTCCAGATCCTTATTCATAAGGGTGCTCCTTTTTTAGAAATCTTTTTTATCATACCCGAGCGCAAAAGGGATGTCAAGTTTTTGTGCCCTGCTTGCTTTTTCGCCGCGTCCGCGGTATACTGGACGCAATTTCAGAAAAAAGGCGGAACGAACATGGCACGAAACACGAATCGCATCCACGACTGGCGCAAGCTCAAATGGCCCTTCTGCGTCACCTTTTTATACTATGCGCTCCTCTGTCTCTACACCGGCTCGGCCGAAGCGTCCGAAGCCGGCTTCCTCGCCGTTCTCATCATCGCGCTGCTCATCGACGCGGTCGCCTACGCCTGCTACCTGTTCTTTCTCAGCAAGGCGGAGGAGAATATGGGCAAGCTCTGGTTCGCCTTCATCCTCGCCTATGTCCTCGCAAGCTCCGATAAGCTCGCCATCGTCTGGCAGATGCTCGCCGCCAACGCCGGCACGCATTGAATCTCTCCCATCTGTATTTCCGACCGTCGATAAAAAGCGCAGACCCGCGGGTCTGCGCTTCAGCCTGTCGAGGAACCCGGTCTGTACTCAGGAGCAG
>URWG01000216.1 GCA_900551495.1 uncultured Eubacteriales bacterium | reverse complement strand
GCGGTCAATGACCGCCCCTACGGATTCTAACGATACTTCCTGCACACGGGGCAATATGGACGCTGAAGCATGATACCGATTCGTTACTCACTTGAAATCAAAACGCAAGGAGAACCACATGAAATTTCAATACAAAGGACTCAAGGGGACGCTGGAGCACCTGACCGTTTCCGACAGCGACATTGACAAGCACCTCGAACGGATGCGCACGCAGACACCCGACATTACCGTCATCACCGACCGCCCCTCCGCCCTCGGCGACGAGCTGGTGCTGGACTATTCCGGCGCGGTGGACGGCGTAAGGTTCGACGGCGGCACGGCGCAGATGCAGACCCTGACCCTCGGCAGCGGCACGTTCATCCCCGGCTTTGAGGAGCAGCTTCTGAACAAGAGCACCGGCGAACGCGTCACGGTACGCGTCCGTTTTCCGGAGCAGTATCACGCGGCGGAGCTGGCGGGGAAGGACGCGGAGTTCGACTGCCTCATCCACGAGATCCGTTCCCGCGGGGTCTATGCCCTCGACGACCGCTTTGCCCGCGAGGTCGGACACTGCGAAAACATGGCGCAGATGCAGCAGGGCGTCGGCAAGGCGCTGCAGGCATACTACGACGATCGCGCCGAGGCGGAGCTGCTGGACAGTCTGATCCGTCAGGCGGCGGCAACGCTGGACTACGCCCCCACACAAGCGGAGCTGGATCGCGCCGTGGACGAGGAGCTGAACAACCTCCGCGCTCAGCTTGCCCAACAGGGTCTGACGCTTGACGCGTATTGCAGCTTTACCGGAAAGACCGAGGCGCAGCTTCGCGACGAGCTGCTGCCCGACGCAAAGCAGGGGCTGCTCATCCGCACCGCCATTCAGAAGATCGCCGCGCTGGAAGCCATTGCTGCCGAGGACGCGGAGATCGAAGCCGCACAGCGCGAGATCTGCCGTCAGAACAACATCAACCTCGATCAGCTCGACGATGATTCCGTCGGCGCGTTCGAGCAGGCGGTCACGCAGACCGTGGTCGCGCGGAAGGTCCTGCAGCTCGTTCGCGCGGCGGCAAAGATCACCGAAAAATCCGTGTAATACGATCGTGCGAACGCACGACGCACCGTCTCATGCAGGATCCGACGCGCCCTTGGCGCTGTAAAAAGCTCTTCAAGCTTTTTAACAGATTCTGTTATAAAATTGCTTCATTCGCCCCGTTTCGTTGCCCTGTCGAAAAAATGCAGGATTTCGGTCAAAATTGCAAGAAAATCCCTGCAAGATATTGACAAGGACACCGTACGATGCTATAATGCAAGCATACCGATATATTTATATCGAATGACGTCGGGAGGCGCGGACGAATGATGCGCGACGTCAAAGAAATCTATCTCCCGAGGGTAGTGAAAGATCTCGGGAAATAACAAGGAGGAAATCCCATGGCAATCGAATTCAAGGACGGCAAGTATGTAGACGAAAACGGTCGTGTTACCCTCGACCCCACCGTCTACAAGGACTGGCAGATCGCTGAGGAAGCCGAAAAGACCCTGCCCCCCGTGGACTATTTCCGCGAGAAGCTCGGTCTGCTCCCCGAGGAGATCATCCCCTACGGCAAGACCCCGAAGCTTGACTTCATCAAGATCATGAACCGCCTGAAGGACAAGCCCGACGGCAAGTTCATCGAAGTCACCGCCATCACCCCCACCCCGCTGGGCGAGGGCAAATCCACCACCTCTTTGGGTCTGATCGAAGGTTTGGGCAAGCTCGGCAAGAATGTCGGTGGCTGCCTGCGTCAGCCCTCCGGCGGTCCGACCATGAACGTCAAGGGTACCGCTGCTGGCGGCGGCAACGCCCTGCTGATGCCCATGACCGAGTTCTCTCTGGGTCTGACCGGCGACATTAACGACATCATGAACGCCCACAACCTTGCCATGGTCGCGCTCAATGCCCGTATGCAGCATGAGCGGAACTATAACGACGAGCAGCTCGCAAAGCGCGGTCTGAAGCGTTTGGACATCGACCCCAAGCGCGTCGAGATGGGCTGGGTTCTC
>URWG01000215.1 GCA_900551495.1 uncultured Eubacteriales bacterium | reverse complement strand
CCTGCCGGATCGCGTTTCTGGCGGCTTTCATGCCGAGCCTGATGCTCTCCGGCTTCATCTTTGAAATCAGTTCGATGCCGGCCTGGATCCAGTACATCTGCAACATCATACCGGCCAAATACTTCATCACCTGTCTGCACAGCCTTTTCCTAGTTGGGAACGTTCCGGCGCTGCTGATTCCGAATATGGCCTACATGGCAGCGGTCGGCGCGCTGCTGCTGGTCAATTATTTCTGCGCATTTGAAGTCTCGACGTGGACGGTCCTGTGGACCCTCGCGCTGGTTTATATCGGTATCTCGGGACTGCTGGGCGGCTTTTCGCTGTTCTGCCTTGTAATGAGCCTCGGCGGACTCGGCTTCCTGCTCTCGGCTTACGGTATTTTGACCATTCACCTCGGCTGGGGAATTCTCCTGCCCGCTCTGCTGCTGCTCTGGGGTCTGAGCCTCGTGCTTGACATCCTGTTCGGCAAGAAGAAGCGCAAGGCAAAGCACATCGTGCAGCCGAGGGGGAAGAGACACCCCGTGCGCGAAATGCACTGTGACGACGGCTATCTGCACTGCACGCTGAATTTCGGCGACGGACGCATCCCCGTGGTCGTGCCCGAGCTGCGCGGCGGCGATATTGACAGCAGCTTCGGCGAATTCACGGTCGATTTTTCCGGCTGCAATGCGGTGGCGCCCGATTGTGAGCTTGCGGTGGACAACAGCTTCGGCTCGCTGACGCTGCTGATTCCGGAGCGCTTCAAGGTCGAGCTGACCCGAGACGAGAGCTTCGGCGCAACGCAGGTGCGGGGCTGCCCGAGCACACAGACCGACGGCACCATTCGCGTTGCCGCGGATGTGAGCTTCGGCAATTTGGAAATTCGGTATATTTGAGAAAAGAAACATCGGGAGGCGGGCAATGCGACCGCCTCCCGATTTGTTCTTATCGGCGGGACGGGTTTCCCGTCCCGCGAGCCGAATGATCATGTACTGTTAATCCGCAATGCCGTTGCGGTACTTGAGCGTGAGGATACGGCTGACGCTTTCGTCAACGCGCTCCTCGGTCAGCTCGCCGCTGCTGACGGCTGCTTGCAGCACGGCAACGGCACGCGTCAGGCTATCGGGCATCAGAACGATGTCACAGCCCGCCTGAATTGCCAGCAGCGCCGCCTCGCCCGCATCGTACCGCTCGGTGACGGACGCCATCGCGTGCGAATCCGTGATTACCACGCCGTCAAAGCCCAACTCCTCGCGCAGAAGCTGCGTTACGATTTCCGGCGACAGATCGCAGGGCGTGTCGTCGCCGAGCACGTTCGGCAGCGACATATGCGATACCATCACCATCTGCGCCCCGCTCTCAATGCCCGCACGGAAGGGCAGCAGCTCACTGCTCCGCAGCTCGTCGAGCGTCCGCGGCGAGACGGAGGTGCCGTAGTGCGAGTCCGTCTCGGTGCTGCCCATGCCGGGGAAGTGCTTCAGGCAGGAGACACAGCCTCCGTCCTGCAAGCCCCTGACCATCGCCTTGACCATCTCGGAGGCGACGCTCGGGTCGCTGCTGAACGAGCGGACGCCGATCTCGGTATTGTCGGGGTTGGTCACGATGTCCGCAACCGGCGCGAAATCCACATTGAAGCCGACCGCGCAAATATCGTCGGCAATCTCACCGCCGATCTCCTCCACGCGTTCGAGTGCGCCCTCGCTGCCGTAGACCGCCATGGAGTCATAGTACCGCGTGATGCCGACGCCGCTCAGACGGGAGACAATGCCGCCCTCCTCATCCACGCCGACCAGCAGCGGTATCTTCGCCGCCTCCTGCATCCCGCCGATCAGTGCGGCAACCTGCTCGGCGTGGGAAATGTTGCCGCCGAACAGGATCACGCCGCCGACGGGGTACGTCTCCAGCGCGGCTTTCAGCGTATCGTCCGCCTCCGTCACGCCGACCTGCTTGGAAAGCTGCTCGGGCGTGACCGCAAAGAGCTGGCAGAGCTTTTCCTTCAGCGTCATACACGCCATCGTGTCGCTCACCCATTGCTCCTCGGGTGTCAGCGGCGGCTCGGTCGGCGCTTCGGCGGGC
>URWG01000214.1 GCA_900551495.1 uncultured Eubacteriales bacterium | reverse complement strand
CTCGTCCACATCCTTGAAGGACACGGTGCCTTGCAGCTTGTCGATCGGTTCGGTCATTGTCGTCTCACAGCGCGTGCAGGTGAAGGTCCTGACACCCTCTTTTTCGATCGTCGGCGCGGTCGTGACCTTGCCCTCGTCCCACACATGACCGAGCGCGGCAATAGCCTGCCGTTCGATTTCGTAATCACAACGGGAGCAATGCTTGCCCTCGGTCAAACCGCTCTCCGTACAAGTGACGGCAATCCCCGCATCCGTCACCAAATCATGTCCAAGTGCCGCAACCTCATCGGCAACATAGCTGTCCTCGCAAATTGCGCAGGTGTAGGTTGTGTAACCCTTCTCCGTGCACGTCGGTGCAGTCACAACCGACTGATACTTATGCGTATGTGGCACATTCACACCGTCCCACGTTGCGGTGGGATAGCCGTTCCATTCCGGCGTAGTCCAGCCCTCTTTGCCCTCAATGTAGTAGAGCGTCAGCCCGGGAATGATGCTGTATTCGGAGGTAAGCTCATCCCGCGTGTAGAAAGCCTCTGAACCGACAGACGGTGCGTCGCCTTCAAAGACGACACTTTTTAGGTTATCGCAAGACAAGAATGCCCTCTCGTCAATATTCGCCACGCTTGCGGGAATGGTGAAGCATTTCAGAGCTTTACAGCAGAAGAACGCATAATCTTTGATATACGTAACGCTTTGCGGAATTGTATAATCCTCCAATGCCGCATTTTCCGGCGCCTCAATCAGCTCGGTTTTGTCTTTGTTAAACAGAACGCCGTATTCATCATTGCAATATGCGGCGTTATTCTCATTCACCCGAATTTCAGTCAAAGCCCAGCAGTAGCGGAAGGGGGCAACACAGATGTTCGCTACGCTCGCCGGAATGGTGATGCTCGTCAACGCGATGCAGTAGCTGAACGCCGAACTCCCTATGCTTGTTACAGCATTCGGAATGGAGACATTCTTCAAATCAAAGCAGGAACCAAACGCACCGGCTCCGATGCTTGTTAAGCTTTCGGGGAGAGTGACGCTTATTAAGCCACAGTTGCTGAGCGCACTGGGACCAAGGGCTGTTACACCTTCGGGAATGGTAATGCTCAACAGACTGCGACAACCGTAAACTGCGTAAAATCCGATATATTTCACGCTTCCCGGAATGGTGATATTCGTCAAAGCGGAACAATCAAAGAACGCATATTCACCGATGTTAGTCACGCCGTTTTCAATCATTACGGTTTTGACCTCGGTACCCCATGGCGGCAGATTCCACCAACTGTAGTCATTCATCGCGCCTGCGCCGGAGATGGTGAGAACACCGTCGCTGTCGAGCGTCCATGTCAGATTCTCGCCGCAAGTGCCGCTGTCTGTAATGTCCGCAGCGCTCGCGGCGGGGATCAGCGGTACCCATAATGCGCACAATAGAGCAATGCAAAGAAAAAATGCCAAACTTCGTTTCTTCATTTTTCGTGTCTCCTCTGAATAAATTAAACCAAATAGGCGAAAAATAGCCTATATAGTTCATATAAAGATACCATAATTGCCGATACAATGCAAGAAGAATTTAATTGTATAGGCGGGAAGGCAATGGATTATTACAAGATCGGGCAACGGATTCGCAAATATCGCAAGGCGTTCGGGCTGTCGCAGGAGGCGCTGGCGGAGAGAATCGGGATCTCCGTGCCGCATATGAGCCACATCGAGACCGGCAACACCAAGCTGAGCCTGCCGGTGCTTGTTGCGCTGGCACAGGCGCTGGAGGTGCGCACGGATGACCTCCTGTTCGACGGAAATCACGGCGAACGCAGCGAGCTGTACGCGACCTTGGAGGGAGAATTGCGCGATTGCTCGGCGGAAGAGCTTGCCCTCCTCTCGGAAATACTCCGCAGCGTCCGCCTTTCTCTGAAAAAACACGGTTCTTTCTCAAAAAACTGAAAAAAGGGGAAAAAAGTAGTTGACAAACGGGAGGCAGCGTGGTATTATGTACGAGCTGTCCGCGAGAGCGGGAAGCGGTGTACCTTGTAAATTAAACAACGAGAAACATGAAAACACCTTGAGCAATG
>URWG01000213.1 GCA_900551495.1 uncultured Eubacteriales bacterium | reverse complement strand
CGGCTCTTTGAGGGCAGACGGCTGATCCTATGCGGTGTCGAGATTCCGTATACGCGCGGGCTGGACGGGCACAGCGATGCCGACGTCGCGACCCACGCGGTGATGGATGCGCTGCTGGGTGCGGCGGGTCTGCGGGACATCGGCGTGCTGTTTCCCGACAATGACCCGACCTACGCGGGCATTTCGAGTCTGAAGCTGCTCGGGGAGGTGCTGCGCCGCGTCAGGGCGGCGGGCTTCCGCGTCGGCAATGCGGATGTTACGGTGCTTGCCGAGCGCCCGAAGCTCCGCGACCATATCCCCGCAATGCGGCAGACGCTTGCCGCCGCCATGGAGGTCCCGACCGACCGCGTGAACGTCAAGGCAACGACCGAGGAGGGGCTGGGCTTCACCGGCAGCGGTGAGGGGATCGCCTGCCATGCCGTCTGCCTGTTGGAGGAGAAGGGAACCTCTGAATAAATCGGCTGCGGCGCTCAGCGGGTCTTTTTCCCCGACTTATCGGTTTGAAAATCTTGAAATATTGCGCAGCCGTTGGCGACAAAGGAGCCTTACGGATGCGGCATACCCCCTTGCGGGCACATAAAGTATTCCTGCGATTTCCAAACCTCAATTCGGAACAAAATCCCTCGCCGGCCGCTCTTGCGATTTAATCAGAGGTTCCTTAGCACATTTTAGAGGAGGATGCGCCATGTTTCATAAGGAGAAAACGCCGTTTTCGGCGGAACAGGTACAGCCCACGTGGGAGGATCTGCTTCGACTGGAGCGTCGGCTGCGGCGCAATACCCTGCTGTGCCGCATTTTGCAGCCGGTGGGGACGCTGCTGTTCTCGCTGCATCTGCTGCTCGCAGCGCTGAATTTCATCTGCTGTATCGGCGGGGAGACGCTGATGTCGTTCTTTCGAACCGTGCCGCTCTTTGTCCGTCTGACCGACGCGCTGCCGCATGAAACGCTCGGCGCGTGTATCGGCTTTCTGATCTGGTTCGGCTTCCTCGTCCCGGCAGCGGTCTGTGGTATCATCACGGGTGTCGTGTATCTCCTCGACCGCCGCAAGCCGCAGCCCGAGCGCCCGCTGAACGGCAGCTGCGCCCAATGCGCAAGAGCGCTTGCCAATCAGGGCGAGACGGTCTATATGCTGCGGCGGAATATGCCCCGCTGGTCCGTTTTCCTCGAGGCGGGCGCGGTGACGGCGCTGACGGCGCTGCCCGTGCTGCTGCGGCTGATTGAGATTGCGAAGGAGGGCGACCCCTCCGTTTTGCAGCTCACGGTCGGCATCTGTCTGCTGCTGGTGTGCGTTTTCGTGCTGTATTGGGTGTTTGCGGGACTTTTGGAGTGCTTTTCGCTCCTGATCTCGCTGTTCTATCTCTCCCCGGGCGAGTGGACGCTTTATGAGCAGCACCGCAGCCTTGACGCCTACTGGGAGAGCGTTGACCCGGACGAATTTGCTCGTCGGGAGAACGCCGCAAAATCGGAGCGCCGCGCATGAAAACACTGCTGCACATCTGCTGCGCACCGTGCGCCAATCAATGCATTGAGGTTCTGCGCGGCGAGGGCGTTGAGCTGACCGGCTTCTGGTACAATCCGAATATCCATCCCTTTACGGAATACCGCAGCCGCCGCAACTGCCTGAGGGAGTATGCACAAACGATCGGTCTGCCGCTTTTGGAGCACGACCGCTATGAGCTGCGTCCCTTTGTCCGCGAGGTCGCGGCGGACATTGCAGGCCGCTGCGTTAAATGCTACGCGCTGCGCCTGTTTGAGACGGCGCGGACGGCGGCGGAGGAGGGCTTCGACAGCTTCACCTCGTCGCTGTTCATCAGCCCCTATCAGAAGCACGAGCTGATGCGCGAGGCAGCGGAGCGGGCTGCGGAGGAATACGGCGTGCAGTTTCTGTACCGCGATTTTCGCCCGTATTTCCGTGCGGGGCAGGAACGCGCCCGCGAGCTGGGCTTTTATATGCAGAAATACTGCGGCTGCGTCTTTTCCGAGGAGGAGCGGTATCTGAAGGAAAGCAAGCGTATCCCGTAATGAAATAAAGAAATACCCGCTGCCGTCGATATGACGGCAGCGGG
>URWG01000212.1 GCA_900551495.1 uncultured Eubacteriales bacterium | reverse complement strand
GGACGAGCCTGCGGCGGATCTTGCCGCCGTGCTGGCGCTGGCGTCGAGCTATCTCGACAAGCCCATCGGCGCACAGGTCGCCGCCATCGGCGAGGTCGGTCTGACCGGCGAGTTAAGGAACGTGAACAATCTGTCGCAACGGCTCAGCGAGGTGCGGCGGCTCGGCTTCACGGAGTGCATCATTCCAAAGCAGCATGGGAACCGTCTTGGACGTCCGGACGGCCTGAAGCTGACGGAGGTGCAGAATGTCGGTGAAGCGCTGCGTGTGCTGGCGAGGTCGTAACGCCGCTGACCGCGGAGCGCGGGATATAGTGTACGCAGGCGTTGCTGCGGCACGACGGCATCCCGCAGGCTGTGGAATACTTGAAGCCGCAGCGTCCGCCGGACTGGAACACGCAGTTGGCATGACAGAAAAGCTCGCTCATTCGATCAGACCCTTTCCAATGAAAAGTTTTCACGGAAATAGTTTGCGCGAAGGAGCGACGGATTAAACCGTTTTTTGAATCTTCAGTATACTCAATGCCTTTAAGCAGTTATCCTTACGGAAAGGAGGAACGCAAAAACAGCCGAAGAAGCGATTTAGGGCTACCCTCTTTTGAACAAAATTTTTATTTTGTTCAATTATATCTTTAGGTCGATCGGGGTCCCCCGCTTTGAACAACAGCTGTTTTTGCGAAAGCTCATGAACGATTACCGTACCGAAGCGCCGCCGATCCTGCGCGACTTTCTTTCCTACCATGAAACGATCAAGGCGCACTCCCGAAAAACCGTGGACGAATACTTTCTCGATCTGCGGAATTTTTTCCGTTATCTCAAGCAGACGCGCGACCCATCGCTGCGCGGTCTGGAGCTGAATGAAATATCCATTCTGGACGTCGATCTCGATTTCGTGTCCTCCGTCACGCTCACGGACATCTACGGCTATATGACCTATCTGAGCCGCGAGCGCGTACTGCATCAGAACAGCGATGCCTCCGGCTATGGTCTCAACGCCGCCTCCAGAGCGCGTAAAATTGCAACGATCCGCTCTTTTTACAAGTATTTGACCAACAAAGTCCATCTGATCAAGGAAAATCCGG
Organism: uncultured Eubacteriales bacterium; assembly: GCA_900551495.1. Taxonomy (GTDB): domain Bacteria; phylum Bacillota; class Clostridia; order Oscillospirales; family Oscillospiraceae; genus JAZOXB01. The sequence continues at coordinate 1,091 of URWG01000212.1, read as the reverse complement.
TCAAGGACCTCGATTCGCCGAAGCTCAAGAAAACGCTGCCGAAATACCTCACCTTGGAAGAAAGCGTGCAGCTGTTGTCCTCGGTGGACGGACAGAACCGCGAGCGGGATTACTGCATCCTGACGCTCTTTCTGAACTGCGGCCTGCGTATTTCCGAGCTTTGCGCGCTCAACACCACGGACATTCAGGACGACGCGCTGCGCGTGCTCGGTAAGGGCAACAAGGTGCGCATCGTCTACCTCAACGACGCGTGCAAGGAAGCGCTCAACGGCTATCTCGCCGTGCGCCGCCCCATCGTCGGGCGCGATCAGAACGCCCTCTTCCTCTCCTCCCGCAACGAGCGCGTCAGCCGCTCGACGGTCCACGCGCTGGTGAAAAAGCACTTGAGCGAGGCCGGGCTCGACTCGACGCAGTATTCCGCGCACAAGCTGCGCCACACAGCGGCGACGCTGATGCTGCAAAACGGCGTGGACGTCAAGGCCGTGCAGGAGGTTCTGGGCCATGAGCACCTCAACACAACGGAGATCTACACGCATATCGACAACGAGGCGCTGCGTGTTGCCGCAAAGGCAAACCCCTTGTCACGCGTGAAGCTGCCGAAGAAAAATGAAACAGAAAAATGAGAAAGAGGCGGAGCATGCTCCGTCTCTTTCTGCTTTCTCAGCTTTCCTGCATCTGTACGCTTTCCGCCATGGCGATCAGCTCGTTCTCGGTGAGCTGCAGTTCCTCCCATGCAAAGGATATCTGAAATTGGAAATTTGTCTCTTCATCCATCCAGATGATGGAATTGCAGCGCTCGCTGCCGTTCTCCTCCCGATAGATGCCGAGCATTCCTTCATGGCCGTTTACGGTCACGGGACGGTAGGCATATCGTTCCGGGTCCGCCGGATAGTGCCATCTTGTGTCATCCTGCATATACGTATAGGTCAGCGAGATGGAATAGTCCTCGCCCTCATCGGCCTTGTAATAAAACGAAGCGGCGATCGTGCTGGCGAACCGGGCCCGCTTGTCGGCTCTCTCTTCATAGCCCTCCGGCAGCGCGGTGATCGTAAAGACTGGCATCGGCTCGTCTTCCGAGGTGTACACAATAT
>URWG01000211.1 GCA_900551495.1 uncultured Eubacteriales bacterium | reverse complement strand
GAGCTGAGCGGTCGGGTGCGGCTGGTCGAGATCGAGGGGATCGACCTCTGCGCCTGCTGCGGGACGCATGTCTCCCGCACGGGCGAGATCGGACTGATCAAGCTTTTGTCCAACGTCCGCTTCCACGGCGGTTCCCGCATTGAGCTGCTGTGCGGCGGGCGGGCGCTGCAGTGGCTGAACACGGTCAGCGCACAAAATCACGCCGTCTCCGCCGCACTCTCGGCAAAGCCTGCGGAGACTGCCGCTGCCGTCCGTCGGATGCTGGACGAGCTGGCAGCGCTCAAATACCGGCTGACCGGTTTGGAAAATGACCTGCTCACGGCGAAGGCAGCCGCCGTCCCAGTGACCGATCGCCTGCTTCTCATCGATGAGGCGCTTCCGCCCGAGCTGCTGCGCCGCTACGCCGAGCTGCTGTCGAAAAAATGCGGCGGCGCAATTTTTGCGGGCAACGGGGAAAGCTACCGATACGTCCTGTTCGGCACGGCGGGCGACCTGCGGGAAACGGCAAAACGGCTGAATTTCTCGTTAAACGGTCGCGGCGGAGGGAAGCCCGACTTTGTACAGGGGTCGGTCTGTGCCTCCCGCGAAGCGATAGAAGCGTTTTTTTCAAAGGAGAACCGATAATACGTCTCCCCGCCGCGCAGCTCTGTTCCCGTCAGCGCGGCAAGCTCACTGACCGTCACGAACGCAAAATTTTCATTTTGCAGCGTGTCGATCACCCGCAGCGCCGCGTCCACGCTGGAATCGGACATATCGTGCATCAGAATGATGTCGCCGTCCGTCGCCGCCCCGACGATGCGCCGCGTCACGGCATCGCTGTCGGAGCAGCGCCAGTCCTCGGGATCGACCGACCAAAGCACGATCGGCAGACCTGCGCAGACCGTCTGTCGCAGCACCTCTGTGTCAAACAATCCTCCGGGCGGGCGAAGGAGCGTCGGCTCGTTTCCCGTCGCTGCGGCGATCTTCTCCGACGCCGCCGCCAGGTCCGCACAAACCCCCTCACGGGAGAGCTGCGTAAAAAAATCATGACGGTCGCCGTGCGTGCCGATCTCGTGTCCCTCTGCGGCAATACGCGCCGTCAACGACGGATACTGATCAATACGGTAGCCGCAGAGGAAGAACGTCGCCCTGACCCCGCGCTCGGCAAGCCCGTCGAGCAGCCGCTCAGTGAAGCGTCCGGAGGGTCCGTCGTCAAAGGTCAGCGCGACATACCGCGTCGGCTCCTCCGCCTGAATGGGCAGCGGGAGCAGCGCGCAAAGCAAAAGGATACAAAGCAGTCGTTTCACGCATTTTTCCTCCCTCCGTCGCCGTGATACGGCTATTATGTGCAGTTTTCGGGAAAATGCGGTCGGAAAAGAAAGGAAGAAATTTGATGATACCGGTCCTCTGCCCCGTTTGCTGCGCGACGTTAACGGTCGGCGCGGCACAGTGGCGCTGCAAAAACGGTCATTGCTTCGATGTTGCGCGGCAAGGTTATGTAAACCTCTTGCCCGTCACGCAAAAGCACTCTCTCCACCCCGGCGATACGCGTGAGATGGTCGCCGCACGGCGCCGCTTTCTTGACGCGGGATATTATCAGCCGATTCTGCAAACGCTGCAAGCGCTTATCAAGCGCTTTGCGCCGAATGCGCGAACCGTCTTGGACGCAGGCTGCGGCGAGGGCTATTACCTTTCCGGACTTACCGAGGTCGGCGAGCGCTGGGGCATTGACATCTCAAAGGATGCCGTCCGCTTTGCCGCCGCACGGGAGAAGCACGCGCACTGGCTGACGGCGACGGCAGCGCATCTGCCCTTTGCGGCTGCAAGCTTTGACTGCGTGCTGTCCATGTTTGCCCTCACTGCGGCGGCGGAATTTGCCCGCGTTTTGAAGCCCGAGGGCTGTTTTATTCAGGTTTTGGCGGGCGCAAACCATCTGCCCGCCCTCAAGTGCATTATCTACCCCGAGGTGCGGGAGCGGGAAAAGGTGCTCTGCCCCGCATTGGACGGCTTTACGCTTCTCCATACGCAGACGCTAAAATTCGACTTCACGCTCTCGCAGGCGGAAGCGGTGCGGCAACTGTTGTACATGACGCCGCATGTCTGGCGAATTCGGAAAGAAAATGCCGAGGCACTGGCACGGACGACACGGCTGGACGAGCACGCCGAGGCGGTTTTCAACGTCTACAGGCTGG
>URWG01000210.1 GCA_900551495.1 uncultured Eubacteriales bacterium | reverse complement strand
TTGCACCCGTGGCAATCTCGCGGAATTGTTTTGAACTCTCGGCGAACTTTGGCGAATTTGAAACATTTCACATGAGATTCCCATGTCGAGCTGCGCTCTCCTCGGAATGACACGAGGTTTTTTGACTCGCTAAGAAAGCACCTCCCGCCTCGGGAGGTGCTTTTTATTTTCTTCCCTATTCCTCTAACTTTCCGTCGCGCATATGCAGACGGACATCGGCGCTGTCGGCGACGGCAGGGTCATGGGTGACGACGATGACACAGCGGTTTTCCTCGTGGGCAAGCCGCTGCAATATTTCGACAATGTTGCGGCTGTTCTCGCTGTCAAGGTTGCCCGTCGGCTCGTCGCCTAAGATCAGCCGCCGCGAGTGCCCGCGCGATGGCGACTCGCTGCTGTTCGCCGCCGGAGAGCATATTGGGAAGCCGTTTTTCATACTGCTCATCCAAGCCCACCGAGCGCAGCGCCGCCCTTGCCCGTTCGGTCGCCTCCGCCTTCGGGAGCTTCTGCATATAAAGCGGGTACGTCGCGTTTTCCAGCACCGTCAGATGGTAAAACAGGTTGTAGTTCTGATAGATCATCGACACATGGCGAAAGCGGTAGTCGTCGCGGTCAAGCTGCGCCGTCGTCTGTTCGTCCCAACGGATAGCGCCCTCGTTCGGAACGTCCAGCCCCGCCAGCAGTGACAGGAGCGTTGTTTTGCCGCTGCCCGATGCGCCGACGATGGCATAAAACCGCCCCGCCTCGAATTCCGCGCTCACGTCGTTGACCGCGTAGACCGTCTGAAATCGCGTTTTGTAGGTGTAAATCACATTTTCTGCCGTTAACGTTGCCATAGTCATTCCTCCTCCGTTTTCATCAGCTTCATGACGTTGATGCTTGTAATGTACAGGGTCGCGAGCGCCGTGCCGGACAGGTAAAGTATCAACAAGAGCAGCGCATTGCCGAGTGCCGCAAGATGCAGCCCGCCGAAGATCGTGCCGAGGATCAGCCCGAGCACCGCTGCGGGAAGCGCAAGCACAAGCTGCTCCGAGAATGTCAGCGCAAATACTCTGCTCCGTTTCATTCCGAGGCAGCGCATGACGGCAAATTCCCGCTTGCGTCCGCGCGCCGAGAGCGTGCTGACGAAGAACCCGAGCAGGCAGAACAGCCCCAGCAGCACCGGCAGCAGGATATGCAGCGTCCGCAGATTGTCCTTGATCTGACCGACCGTAGCGTTGTAGGTTTCGTCCTGCACGATCAAGCCGTATTTCGTCCCGTCGAAATCGTTGTAGATCGACGGCTCGACGAAGTATTGAAAGGCGTACAGCCGTTCCTTTGTCTCCTCCAGTCGGAAGTTGTCGCGGATGTCGAACGAACAGCTCCGTGCGTGCCGCGCAACGGAAACATCGCTGTCCCACTGCGTGTAAAACGGCGTATAAATCATCTGCGACGCGCCGGTGTAGGTGCCGATCACCTGCAAATTCGTATCAAAGATCTCGCTGATGACCCGCAGCGTCTCCACGCCGCCCTTGATCTCCGTCCGCGTTCCCTCGGGGACAATGCACACGCGCTTTTCCGTCAGCAGGATGCTCTCATCCCAGCCCTCATAGAACGTGACCGAGCCGCCCTCCTCTGCCGTCAGTGCGGGATCGGCGACAAGCGCGGTAATGCAGCCGACCGCCGTTTTTTCGGGGACCCGCGTCGGGATCACGGTCATTGCGCGCACATTCGTGATCACCTCGGTCAGACGGGCATCGTGCGGATCGCGTCTGCCGAGCAGCGTGGCAAGCACCACGTCGGCAAGCCCCAGACCGTCCTGCCGCCCGCCGTTAACGTCCGTCAGTCGGCAGGAGATGACCGTCTCCTCCTTGACGCGCAGAAGCTCTTCTTCCTGCCGCACAGTCAGCCCTTGCAGCACCATTGCCGCGCACACGCCGATCAGAACCGTGCAGAACAGGACAAGCGCAACCGTTCGGCGCCGCAGCGTCGCTTGGCAGAGCACAGAGAATAAAGCGTTCATTTTTTATCCCTCCTATTTTTTCGTCTCCATCAGCGCGATACGCGAAAGTCGGGACGCGCTGAAAAAGGTCGTAAGCGTCAGCACGATTGCCGTTGCTGCGGCGGAGATGAGCAGCGTTGGGAGCGGGAGCTGCAGGGTACCGACGTTCGCACGGCGGGTGATCTCTCCGAACAG
>URWG01000209.1 GCA_900551495.1 uncultured Eubacteriales bacterium | reverse complement strand
TTGATGGTGTGCATCCGGTTTTCCGCTTCGTCGAACACGATGGACTGCGGACCTTCAAATACCTCATCGGTGACCTCCAGCGCGTCGAGGCGGAACTGCCCGCCGATCTGCTTGCCGATGCCGGTGTTGAGGTCGTGGAAGGCGGGCAGGCAGTGCATGAACACGGCGCTCTCTCCCGCGTTTGCCATCAGCTTTGCGTTGACCTGATAGGGGAGCATCTTTTCGATCCGCTCCGCCCAAGCCTCCGGCGGCTCGCCCATGGAGACCCAAACGTCGGTGTAGATAACATCCGCGCCGACGGTCGCCTTCATGGGATCGGTCTCAAACGCCAGCGTCGCGCCGGTCTGTGCGGCGATCTTCTCACAGCGGGCGATCAGCGCGGGATCGGGGAAGTAGCCCTCCGGACCGCAGGCGACAAAGTGCAGACCGAGCTTTGCGCAGCCGACCATCAGGGAATTTGCCATGTTGTAGCGGCAGTCGCCCATAAAGACGAGCTTTTTGCCCCTGAGCGAGCCGAAATGCTCCCGAATGGTCAGCATATCGGCGAGAATTTGCGTCGGGTGGAATTCGTTGGTCAGACCGTTCCAAACGGGGACACCGGCGTACTTTGCCAGCTCCTCGACGATGCTCTGACCGAAGCCGCGATACTCAATGCCGTCGTAGAGCCGACCGAGAACGCGGGCGGTATCGGCGATGGATTCCTTCTTGCCGATCTGCGAGCCGCTCGGGTCGAGGTAGGTGACGTGCATTCCGAGATCGTATGCCGCGACCTCAAAGGAGCAGCGGGTGCGGGTGGAGGTCTTTTCGAAGATCAGCGCGATGCTCTTGCCCTTGAGGGTGTCGTGGGGGATGCCCGCCTTTTTCTTTGCCTTCAGCTCGGCGGCAAGGTCCAGCAGTCCCGTGATCTCCTCGGGGGTGAAGTCCAGCAGGGTCAGAAAATTTTTGCCTTTCAGATTCATGTTGTCCTCCTTTTATCTTGCGGCGCAGTCGCAAAAGCGCCGCAGTGCGGTCTTTAACTGTTCAATGGGGATATTCAGCGGCGGCAGAAGGCGAATGCGATCCTTCGCCGTGGTGACGAGTACGCCGTTTTGCAGCAGACGCTCGGCAAATTCCCGCGCGGGGTATTCTTTCATTTTCACGCCGATCATCAAGCCCATGCCGCTGACGCTTTCGATGCCGTCAGCGCCCGTGAGCGTATCAAAGATCAGCGCCGAGCGCTCCCGCACGCCTGCCAAAAGCGCCTCGTCGATTCGGCTGAGGATACTGACGGCGCCCGCACAGACGGCAGGGCTGCCGCCGAAGGTCGAGCCGTGGTCGCCGGGCTGCAAAACGTCCTTCGCGCGCTCGGACAGCATTGCCGCGCCGATGGGAAGCCCGCCGCCCAGCCCCTTTGCCGTCGTGACGACATCGGGCTGCAAGCCGTAGTTCATATAGCCGTAGAGCTGACCGCTGCGCCCGTTGCCGAGCTGTACCTCGTCGCACATCAGCAGCAGGTCGTGCTTCCGCGCCAGCGCAGCCAGGGCGTCGGCATATTCCTGCCCGATGGGACGGACGCCGCCCTCGCCCTGCACACATTCAAAGAGCACGGCGGCGACCTTATGCTCTGTGACCAGCCGCTCCAAGCCCTCGACGTCGCCGACCTCCGCATAGAGGAAGCCCTCCGGCAGCGGCTGATAGTCGCGGTGGTAGCCGTCCTGACCCGTTGCCGCCAGCGTTGCCAGTGTTCTGCCGTGGAAGCTGTTTTTTAATGTGATGATACGGTTGCAGTCCGCGCCCTTTGTCTGTGCCGCCCATTTGCGGGCGACCTTGATGGCGCACTCGTTTGCTTCCGCACCCGAATTTGCGAAAAAGACCCGCGAAAGCCCCGTCCGCTCGCACAGCAGCTCCGCCAGTTGAACGACCGGCTCGGCGTAGTACAGGTTCGAGCAGTGGGGGAAACGGTCAAGCTGCTCCGTGACCGCCGCCTTCCACGGCGCGTCGTTCAGACCGAAGATGTTGACGGCAATGCCGCTGCCGAGGTCGATATATTCCCTCCCGTCGCCGCCGAGGACGGTCGCGCCGTGTCCGCCGACGAATTCCAGCGGGAAGCGGCGATAGGTATGCGCAAGATAGCGCTCGTCGCGCTGAAAAATATCCATAGAATTGCGTCCTTTCCGGAATTTGCCGCTTCCTATTATACAACAAGCGCCGCATTGGGGTCACCCCCCAATGCGGC
>URWG01000208.1 GCA_900551495.1 uncultured Eubacteriales bacterium | reverse complement strand
CCGCCTGTATTCCCTGTCGTATTCCGCCGACGAGCTGGAACGCATCGAGGAGCGGTTGGACACGATCCACCGCCTCCGCCGCAAATACGGTGCGGACTGTGAGGAAATTCTTGCCTACTTGGAGCGGGCAAAGAACGAGCGCGACGAGATCGAGTTTGCCGACGACCGCCTCGAACAGCTCCGCGCCAAGCAGAAGGTCGCGGAGAAGGCGGCATGGGAGGCGGCGCTCTCGCTGCGGCAGACGCGCAAGGCTGCCGCCGTTTCGCTGACAGAGCGCGTTTTGAAGGAGCTTGCCGATCTGGATATGAAGCGGGTGCAATTCTCCTGCGAATTTTCCGAGACGGAGCTGACGCCGCTCGGCGCCGATGCCGTGGCGTTTTATATGTCCGCAAACCTCGGCGAAGCGCTCAAGCCGCTCAACAAGGTCGCTTCCGGCGGCGAGCTGGCGCGGATTATGCTGGCGCTGAAGAATGTGCTTGCTGAGCGCGACCGTGTACCGACGCTGATCTTCGACGAGGTGGATACCGGCGTTTCCGGACGGGCTGCCCAGCGCGTCGCGGAGAAGCTGCGTTCCGTGTCGAAAAGCAAGCAGGTCCTCTGCGTCACGCATTTGCCGCAGCTTGCCGCCCTTGCCGACACGCACCTGCTCATTGCCAAGGGCGAGCACGACGGCAGGACCTTCACCACCGTTACGCCGCTGGACTTCGAGGGACGGAAGGCGGAGCTTGCCCGCATCATCGGCGGCACGAATATCACCGAGACGACGCTGCAAAGCGCGGCGGAGATGATGGGAAAACAGGCTTGACAAATCCTTCGTAATCTGATACGATAGCCTCGGATAACGCAGTGATGGGAAGAAGTAACCGAAGCAGTCCACGCAAAGAGAGCCGCCGGGTGGTGTGAGGCGGTCGGGACGGTCGGCGAAATACATCCCGGAGCGGCAGATCGGAACAGCTTGGCTCAGTAGGGTCTGACGGGTGCGCCCGTGAACGCGCAGGGGTTTTTGTGAACCCGTTGAGGCGGCTTTTCCGCGAGGGAGCCGCGAATCAGAGGTGGTACCGCGTAATTTTTACGTCCTCTGTCCGATGTCGGACGGAGGACGTTGATTTTTTAGGAGGAAAGATGAAAGTATATGACGAACTGGTCGCCCGCGGGCTGATCGCGCAGGTGACGAACGAGGACGAGATCCGCGAAATGATCGACAACGGCAAGGCGACGTTCTATATCGGCTTCGACCCCACGGCGGATTCTCTGCACGTCGGTCACTTTATGGCGCTGTGCCTGATGAAGCGTCTGCAAATGGCGGGCAACAAGCCCATCGCGCTTATCGGCGGCGGCACTGCCATGATCGGCGACCCCTCCGGTCGTACCGATATGCGCTCGATGATGACCCGCGAGACGATCGACCGCAACTGCGCCTGCTTCAAAAAACAGATGGAGCGCTTCATCGAATTCGGCGAGGGCAAGGCGCGGATGGTCAACAACGCCGACTGGCTGCTCAAGCTCAACTACGTCGATTTTATCCGCGACATCGGCGGCTGCTTCTCGGTCAATAATATGCTGCGCGCCGAGTGCTTCAAGCAGCGCATGGAAAAGGGTCTGAGCTTCTTGGAGTTCAACTATATGCCCATGCAGTCCTACGATTTCTACTACCTGTTCCAACACTACGGCTGCAATATGCAGTTCGGCGGCAACGACCAGTGGAGCAATATGCTCGGCGGCACCGAGCTGATCCGCCGCAAGCTCGGCAAGGACGCCCACGCCATGACCATCACCCTCCTGCTCAACTCCGAGGGCAAGAAAATGGGCAAGACGGCGAAGGGCGCGGTCTGGCTTGACCCGAACAAGACCTCCCCGTTCGACTTCTATCAGTACTGGCGCAACATTGACGACGCCGACGTGATGAAGTGTATTCGGATGCTGACCTTCCTTCCGCTTGAACAGATCGATGCCATGGACAAATGGGAGGGCAGCGAGCTGAACAAGGCGAAGAGTATCCTTGCCTATGAGCTGACCAAGCTTGTCCACGGCGAGGAGGAGGCGGAAAAGGCGAAGGCGGCGGCGCTGGCACTGTTCGGCGGCGGCACGGACAATGCCGATATGCCTACGACCGAGCTGACCGCCGATCGGCTCACCGACGGCAAAATCGCGATCCTCGACCTCATGCTGGCGTGCAAGCTGGCGCCGTCGAAGTCCGAGGCGCGGCGGCTGGTGCAGCAGGGCGGCGTGTTTGC
>URWG01000207.1 GCA_900551495.1 uncultured Eubacteriales bacterium | reverse complement strand
TTACCAAATATATTTTTTCAACACAATTATCATATTAAAATATGCCAAAGCGGAAGTTTTTGTATATTTCGGCGCGTTGCGGACATCCTATGCACGAAGAAAATAATAGGAGGAACGCCAATGAAATCCATTCTTCGCATCGCGCTGTGTGTCGCTGCGGTATGTCTGCTCAGCACCGCCGCCCTCGCAGCAGACGGTGAAACGCTCTACAACACGGAATACTGCTTCAGCGAGGCGGACTTTCAGCCCGACAGCTACTCCGAGCTGAGCGGCATTTTTGTAACGCAGGTCCCGCAAGCCGATACCGCCGTTGTCCGCCTCGGCAACCGCGTCATTCGCGCCGGAGACGTGCTTCCGCTGGGCGTGCTCGGTGCTCTGCGCCTGACCCCCGCGACGTCGGAAAGCTGCAACGCCGTGCTGCAATACCAGCCGATTTGCGGGACGCAGCTCAATGAGGCGACGCAGCTCACCATCCGCATCCAGTCGGGTCGAAATGAGACGCCCACCGCCGTCGCCGCCGAGCTGGAAACGTACAAAAACATCCCGAACGACGGGACGCTGCTGGGCAAGGACCCCGAAAACGCCACGCTGACCTATCAGCTCGTCGAAAAGCCGAAGCGCGGCACCGTGCAGCTCAACAGCGACGGCACCTATCTCTACACGCCCGATAAGAACAAGGTCGGCGAGGACAGCTTCACCTTTACCGTCACCGACGATGCGGGGAACGTCTCACAGCCCGCCGTTGTAAAAATCCGAATCCTCAAGCCGAGCGACAGCATGACCTTCTCCGACATGGACGGCAGCACGGACCGCTTTGAAGCCATGTGGCTCTGCGGCAGCGGCATGAGCGGCATCCGCCTCGTCGCGGGAAAGCCCTGCTTTTGCCCGAACGAGGCGATCAGCCGCAGCGACTTTTTGGTTATGGCAATGGAATTTGCAGACGTCGAGCCGGAGGAGGAGCTGTCCGTGTCCGGCTTCGTTGACGCAGAGACTATGCCCGTTTGGAAGCAGTCCTACCTTGCCTCAGCAATGCGGCACGGGCTGATCCGCGGTGAGGTAACGTCCGAAGGGCTTTGCTTCCGACCGGATGATGCCGTGACCGTGAACGAAGCCGCCGTCATGCTGCAGGCGCTGCTCCGTCTGCCCGTTCCCGCCGCCGCAGCGGAAAGCGACGCGCCCGCATGGGCAGTCGGTGCGGTCAACGCGCTGCATGAAGCAGGCATTCCGCTAAAGGCAAGCGAAGATGCGCTGACCCGTGCGGAGGCGGCAAAGCTCTTTTACCGTCTTTACCGTGAATAATCAAATTTTCTCACAAAAAAGTGGCGCTGCGAAATGCAGCGTCACTTCTCATGCTCCAAGCGGATGAGCAGGACCGCAATATCCGCCGGAGAAACGCCGGAAATACGGCTTGCCTGTCCGACGGAGCGCGGACGGATTTGACTGAGCTTCTGCCGCGCCTCCAAGCGCAGTCCGCCGATGGCATCATAGTCAATATCGGTCGGAAGCAGACGCTCCTCCTCGCGTGCAAATTCGGCAATCTGCTGCTCCTGCCGCGCGAGATAGCCCTCGTACTTAATGCGGATCTCCACCTGCGACGTAACGGCGGCAGGAAGCGCGGGTCGTGTTTTGTCAAACGGCGCAAGCAGCGCATAGGTCAGCTCCGGGCGGCGCAGGAGGTCGGCAAGCCTTGCGGAGCTGACGACGGGTGCGGAGCCGACAGAGCGCAAAAAATCGTTCAGCTCGGGGCTTGCGGGGACACCGCTTGATTCCAAGCGCCGCATTTCCGCAGCAACCGCAGCATACTTTTCCCGCACGGCGGCAAGCTGCTCGTCGGAGATCAGTCCGATGCGGTGTCCGATGGGGCAAAGGCGCTCGTCGGCATTATCCTGACGATGCAGCAGGCGGTACTCGCTGCGGGAGGTCATAATGCGGTACGGCTCCTCCGTCCCCTTCGTTACAAGGTCATCGATCAGCGTACCGATATAGCCGTCGGAGCGCTTGAGAATCATCGGCTCGCGCCCGAGCAGCTTGAGCGCGGCGTTCACACCGGCGACGAAGCCCTGCACCGCCGCCTCCTCATAGCCGGACGAGCCGTTGAACTGCCCCGCGCCGTAAAGGCCGGGAATTTTTTTCGTCTCGAGCGTGGGAAAAAGCTCGGTCGGATCGACGCACTCATATTCGATCGCGTAAGCCGGGCGCAGCATCTCGGCGTGCTCCAGTCCCGCGACCGTGTGCAGCATGGCAAGCTGCACATCCTCGGGCAGGCTGGACGAAAAGCCCTGCAAA
>URWG01000206.1 GCA_900551495.1 uncultured Eubacteriales bacterium | reverse complement strand
CAGCCGTGACAGCTCCCCTTACACAGGGGAGCCTTGGTGCAAACCCCACAAATGTCCCCCCCCCTTACACCGGGGAGGCGTGGGGCGGCGGTTATTTCGCGGCGTTGCGGAGGAGGTGTTTTAGTGTGCGGACGGCGGCCTCCATGTCCTCAACGGGGATATATTCAAAGCGTCCGTGGAAGTTTTCGCCGCCCGTGAAGAGGTTCGGGCAGGGCAGCCCCTCAAACGACAGCCGCGCGCCATCCGTACCGCCGCGAACGGGGACGATGCTCGGCGTGACACCGGCATCCAGCATTGCCTGCTTCGCCGCGTCAACGATGTGCATGACCGGCTCGATTTTTTCCTTCATATTGTAGTAGCTGTCCTTGACCGTGACCTTGACGGTGCTCTTGCCGTAGCGGTCATTCAAGAGGGCAGCGATTTTTTCAAACCATGCCTTTTTCGCCTCGAACTTTGCGCGGTCGTGGTCGCGGATGATGTATTCCAGCGTCGTTTTCTCCACCTCGCCGCAGAGGGAGCACAGATGGCAGAAGCCCTCGTATTTTTCTGTGTATTCGGGGCGCTCGACCGTCGGGAGAAGCGCGTGGAACTCCATGGCGATATTCTGAGAGTTTATCATCGTGTTTTTCGCATAGCCGGGGTGAACATTGCGCCCGAAAACGGTGACCACGGCGGATGCGGCGTTGAAATTTTCGTATTCCAGCTCACCGAGCGTGCCGCCGTCCACGGTATAGGCGTAGTCCGCGCCGAAATGAGCAAGGTCAAAGCGGTCCGCGCCGCGGCCGATCTCCTCGTCGGGTGTGAAGGCAATGCGGATCGGGGCGTGGTCGCCGCCCTCGTGCAGCAGCTCCTCCGCGGCGGTCAGAATCTCGGCAATACCGGCTTTGTCGTCCGCGCCGAGCAGAGTCGTGCCGTCGGTGACGATCAGGTGCTTGCCGACACTCCGCCGCAAAAGAGGAAAGTCGCGGTCGGAAAGGACGATCTGCTGCTCCTCATTCAGGACGATCGGCTCACCCGTGTACTTGACGATGCGCGGCTTGATGTCCGCGCCGGAGCAGTCGGGCGAGGTGTCCATGTGGGCGATCAGACCGATTGCGGGAGCGCCCGCCTTGCCGCCGACCGAGCCGTAAACGTAGCCGTCGGCATCCATGCGGGCATCGGCAATGCCCATGGCTTTCATTTCCTCCACGAGCGCCGCGCCGAGGCGCTTCTGCTTTTCCGTGGAGGGGCAGCTCTCGCTGCTCTCGTCGGATTGGGTATCAAAGGATACATATTTGAGTAGACGTTCGGAAACTTCCATGATTGCAATACCTCCGAAGTATTATAGGATGAAGTAGAGGATAAAGCCGCCGACAGCCAACGAGAGCAGATTCGCGGTCAGCGTGAACAGGAACAGCTTGCCGCGTGACTGATTCGGTAGCTGCGCTATGTAGACCGCCCATTCGCAGAAGAATACGGCGACCTCAAAAAACGCGATAACAAAGATCGGGCGTAGACCGAAGAAGGTCAGGAAGGACGTGAGCAGAAAGAGAACGTGCATGACAAGCTGGGAGATGACGTTGGTCACAATGACGACAGACGCCGCTCTCAGACGGAACAGAAGGCTGACGAGCCATTCAATCAGGACGGTCAGCGCGACGGAAGCGCAAATGAAAACGGCAATCAACGACATCGGCGCAGAGCCGAAACCGCCGCCCTCAAGCTCTGCGCTCGGGGGAGAATTCGCCGAAACGGTAAAGGTGAGGAGCAGGCAGAGAAAAAGCAGAATAACGGTAATGCGAAGTCCTCGCTTCATGTTTGATACCTCCGAATTATAGTAGGAGCGCCGCCGAAAACAGCGGCGCTCGTTAGCGCATAATTATTTTGCGGCACGGCAAAGCTCGGCGGTGTCCTGCGCGATCATCAGCTCCTCGTTGGTGGGGATGACCCAGACCTTGACGCGGGAATCGTCGGCGGAAATGAGCGCTTCCTCGCCGCGGACCTTGTTGCGCTCGGGGTCGAGCTTCACGCCGAGGAACTCCAGCCCCTCGCAGATCGCGGCGCGGTTGGTGATGCCGTTCTCGCCGACGCCGGCGGTGAACACGAGGCAATCCAGCCCGCCGAGCGCAGCGGCATACGCGCCGATATACTTACGGACCTCATAGCAGAACTTGTCCAGCGCGAGCTGGCAGGCTTCGTCGCCCTTTTCCGCACCCGCTTCCAAATCGCGGAAGTCGGAGGAAACGCCATTGGACAGCGCCAGAACGCCGGACTTCTTGTTGAGCATCGTCAGGCACTCGTCGGCGGT
>URWG01000205.1 GCA_900551495.1 uncultured Eubacteriales bacterium | reverse complement strand
CAGCCGCAGCCGAAACAGCCCGATGCCGCTGTGGGGCTTGGACAAAAGCTCCTGCGCCGTAGGCGGCTGCCGCTTCGGAAGCGCGGTGATGTGCGGCTTCGTTATGGGCGGCTTTTGGGCAAACTTTTTTGCCGCGGGGCGCTTCGGCGGCGTTACGGTCGGTGCGGTCCGCACCTTGGCGGGAGCCTCGGCAGTGTCTGCCTCCTCCACCGGTCGGAAGCGGATGGTGCGGTCGGAGACCGGCGGCGCTTTTCCCTGCGCTTCGGAAAGAGAGGGGAGCGCCTCGGTCGGCGCGGAAGCCGCGTTCGTCTCGGGGTGCTTGAGCGGCTCGGGAGCCTCGGCGGGAGCGGGAGCCGCACTCGGGGCGGGCGCCTCGGTTACCGCTTCCTCCGACGTGCCGGGGGACTTCTCCGGCGGGGGGCTGCCGAATTCGCGCAGGATCTCCTCGAGCGAATACTCCTCGGACGGAGCTGCGTTATTCAATTGTTCACGGCTCGGTCCGTTTGTCATTTGAATTATCCTCTCTTGCGCACGGCTTCGTAAAGCAGAATCGCGGCGGCAGCGGAGGCGTTGAGCGAGGAAATGCGCCCGCGCATGGGGATGCTGACCTTGAAATCGCAGGTCTCCGCGACAAGGCGGCTCATGCCTGCACCCTCGTTGCCGATGACGACGGCGGCGGGACCCTTGAGGTCGGCGTCATAGAGAGCGGTCGTGCCGTCGGCAGCCGTACCGAAGACCCAGACACCGCGGCTTTTCAGCTCGCGCAGGGTCGCGGCGACGTTGGAAACGCGGGCGACCTTCATGTATTCGATCGCACCTGCGGACGCCTTGGCGACGACGGCGGTCAGAGCGACGCTGCGGCGCTTGGGAATAATGACGCCGTGCGCACCGGCACACTCCGCCGTGCGGAGGATTGCGCCGAGGTTGTGCGGGTCGGAAAGCTCGTCGCAGACGACGATCAGCGGCGCTTCCCCGCGCTCCTCCGCGACGGCGAAAATATCGTCGAGCGTCGCATAGTCATGGGCGGCGACGGAGGCGATAATGCCCTGATGCGCCCCCGTGGGGCTCATGTCGTTGAGCTTTCGGCGGTCGATGCGCACGACCACCGCGCCCGCGTCCTTCGCCATGGCAGCCAGCCGCCCCAGCGAACGGTCGGTGTCGCCGTCGGCAAGGAAAATTTTGTTGATGGTTCTTCCGCTGCGGAGCGCCTCGGTCACGGCGTTGCGCCCCTCGATCAGACCCTCGTCCGACGCGAAATCCGTATCGGTTTTCATTTCTTTTCTCATAGCTTCTCCGTTGAATTTCAAAAATTTTATAATCGAATGTATTATAGCAAAAAAAGCTTTCGGAAACAATACAAAATATTATCCGTGGGGCGCGACTTGTGCAAAACGGCGCAAACGGTGCGAAATTCATAAAAAATTCATGAAACATTTCTGCCTGTTCGTTGCGAAAACGGGAAAATTGTGGTATGATTTCAAAATAAAAGAACTGCATTGTGATACTTGCGGGAAGGGGGCAGCCATGTCCAACCAAAATTCCAACAATCAACAAAACCGAAACCGTAATAACCAAAATAATAACAACAACGGCAAGCGAAATTCCATCCTTGCGATCATTGCCGTGGTGCTTTTGATCACGATTTTTTGGAATCAGATCTACCGTATGATCCTCGGCAGCGGCGAGGAGGAGGTCACCTACGATACCTTCCTCAGCACATTGGAGAATAACGAGATCAGCGAGGTCGAGATCGACACCGAATATATCTCCTACAAGCTCCGTTCCGAGAAGGACGACCCGCGTCCGACGGTTTACTTTACCCCGCGGCTTCCCGGGGTGGAGCTGACGCCGCTGGTCGAGCAGATGCAGTCAAACGGCGTGGAATTCTCGGGCGCTGTCGCACAGGACGGGACGACCTCGTTCCTGCTGTCATGGATCATTTTTCCCGTGGTGCTGTTCCTTCTGTTCTCCCTGCTGATGCGCTTCGTCGCCGGACGCAGCGGGGGCGGACTGGGCGGTATCGGCGGGCTTGGCAGCATCGGAAAGAGCCGCGCCAAGGTCTATATGGAAAAGGAGACGGGCGTGACCTTCCGCGACGTTGCGGGTCAGGACGAGGCAAAGGAATCGCTCGTTGAGATCATTGACTTTTTGCACAACCCGAAGAAATACACCGCCATCGGCGCAAAGCTCCCCAAGGGCGCACTGCTGGTCGGCTCTCCCGGCACCGGTAAGACGCTGCTTGCCAAGGCGGTCGCGGGCGAGGCGCACGTCCCGTTCTTCTCCATCTCCTGCTCGGGCTTTGTG
>URWG01000204.1 GCA_900551495.1 uncultured Eubacteriales bacterium | reverse complement strand
CGCACGATGCGCCGTCTCATGCAGAATCTGACGCGCCTTTGGCGCTATAAAAAGCCTTTCAAGCTTTTTAACAGATTCTAGTATAAATTCGGAGGTTGCTGCCAAATGAATAACCGCAACAAACGGTCCAATCCGGACTGTGAGATGTACCGCGCCTTCCTGACGCTGAAAACGCCGGAGGAAATTCATCAGTTTTTGTGCGATCTTTGCACACAGGCGGAGCTGAACGCGATCGAGCAGCGCTATGAGGTCGCGCGGATGCTGGACGCGGGCATGATCTATAACGACATTCTTGCGCAGACAAAAGCCAGCTCCGCGACGATCAGCCGCGTCAATCGCAGCCTGATTAACGGGCTGGGCGCGTATGAGATGGTCTTTGACCGATTGGAGCGGGAAGATGAGCGCGTATGAGACGCTTGCCGACGCCTACGACGGGCTGACGCGGGATGTTGATTACGTCGCGGTCTGCGACTATTTGGAGACGGTGCTGCAAAGCCTCGGCAGGAAGCCACGCGACCTGCTCGATCTGGCGTGCGGCACCGGCTCTGTGTCTGTTTTGCTCGCGCGGCGCGGCTATCGTGTGCTCGGCGCGGACATTTCCGAGGATATGCTGACCGTTGCAGCGCAGAAGGCGGCAGAGTTAGGCGAAAATGCGCCGTATTTTATCCGCCAGCCGATGCAGCGCCTCCGCCTGCCGCAGCCGGTGGACGCCGTGGTGTGCCTGCTGGACAGCCTGAACTATTTGGACGAGCCGGAGGACTGCAAAAAGACCTTTGAGCGGGTCTGCCGCGCGCTCCGACCGAACGGTGTGTTCATTTTTGACATCAACACGCCCTGCAAGCTGCGCGGCTTGGACGGGCAGGTGTTCTTGGACGAGAATGAGGACAGCTACTGCGTTTGGCGGGCGGATTTTGACGAGACGGAGCGGCGGTGCTATTACGGTATCGACCTGTTTCGACGCCGCGGGACGCTTTGGGAGCGCAGCTTTGAACAGCATTGCGAGTATGCCTACGCGCCGGACGAGCTGACCGCGTGGCTGCACGAGGCGGGCTTCTCCGAGGTGCGGCAATTCGGCGACCGCCGCACGGAGCCGCCGCGGGCAGAGGAGCAGCGCATCTATTTCTGCGCGCTGAAGCAGGGAACGGAGAAATTTGCATGAACGGAGATTATATCATTCGCGCCGTGACGTCCGACGGCTTTGTCAAGGCGATGGCGATCCGCTCGACGGCGCTGGTCGAACGGGCGCGGACCATCCATAAGACGACGCCGACGGCGACGGCTGCCTTGGGAAGGCTTTTGACCGCCTGCTCGATGATGGGCAATCTGCAAAAGGTGGAAAACGGTGCGCTGACCTTACAGGTGAAGGGCGGCGGACCGCTGGGAACGCTGCTTGCCACCTCGGACGCCGAGGGAAATGTGCGCGGCTATGTGCACAACCCGTCGATCACGCTGTTGGAAAAATACGCAGGCAAGCTCGACGTCGGCGCGGCGGTCGGCACGGACGGCACGCTGACGGTGATCCGCGATCTGCAAATGAAGGAGCCGTATATCGGGTCGGTCGCGCTCGTCAGCGGCGAGATCGCGGACGATGTGACGGCATATTTTGCGCAGAGCGAGCAGACGCCGACAGCCTGCGCTCTGGGCGTGCTCGTGAATACCGATCAGAGCGTCCGCGTGGCGGGCGGCTATCTGATCCAGCTCCTTCCGGGGACGCCGGAGGACGTGATCATGAAGATCGAGACGGGCATTGCCTGCGCCGGTGCGGTCACGCCGATGCTGGAGGCGGGTCTGACGCCGGAGGAAATTCTGCGCAAGGTACTGTGCGAATTCGAATTGGAGTTTTTTGAGGAAACATCGGTCGAATACCGCTGCTATTGCAGCCGTGACCGCGTTTCCGCAACGCTGATCACCATCGGCAAGAAGGATCTGCAAGAGATCGTCGACGACGGCAAGCCGATCACCGTTGAGTGCCAGTTCTGCGATCGTGTCTATACCTTCACGCCCGAGGACGTCAAGGCGCTGCTTGATTCTTTGGACTGACAAGATGGGGCTGCTTTCGGTGAGCAGCCCTATCCTTTTGCCTGACAAAAAAATTAAAAATTTTGGAATTTAGTGCTTGACAAAATCGGCGGCTATGTGTATAATAAGACCCGTCGCTGATACGAGTCAGCCGTTCGGGAGCATAGCTCAGCTGGGAGAGCACATGCCTTACAAGCATGGGGTCACAGGTTCGAGCCCTGTTGTTCCCACCATTATCTGGCCCGGTGGTGCAGTCGGTTAGCACGCCAGCCTGTCACGCTGGAGGTCGACGG
>URWG01000203.1 GCA_900551495.1 uncultured Eubacteriales bacterium | reverse complement strand
GCCCTTGCCGCCGGCGTCCACAACGCCCGCCTTTTCCAGCACGGGATTCTGATGGATCGTCTCCGCCAGCGCGTCAGCTGCGCTCTTTACGGCGACGGTCAGAACGCGCTCGGGCGCATCGTCCGTCTCAGCAGCGGCGGCAGCATCCGCAGCGGCAACGCGGGCAACGGTCAGGATCGTGCCCTCCGTGGGCTTCATGACCGCCTTATACGCCGCCTCGACGCCGGAATTCAGCGCCGCCGCAAGCTGCTTGCCGTTGCAGCTCTCGGCGCCCTTGAGACTCTTGGAGAAGCCGCGGAACAGCAGCGACAGGATCACGCCGGAATTGCCTCTCGCGCCGCGCAGCATTGCCGAAGCGGTGGCGTCGGCGATCTTCGTCAGCGTCGCGCCCTCCAGCCTCCGCAGGTCGGCAGCGGCAGCGTTGATGGTCATGCTCATATTCGTTCCGGTGTCTCCGTCGGGGACGGGGAAAACGTTCAGCTCGTTGATATTCTGTTTCTGTGTTTCAATGGCGGCAGCAGCGTTGAGCAGCATCGTGCGCAGCATTGCACCGTCGATGGAATGGATCATTTTGTACACCCGCCTCTCAGTCGATCACCATGGAGTCCACGATCACGTTGACCTCCCGCACCTCGGTTTCGGTCTGCTGGGAGACCATGTAGCGAACCTCGGAAATAATAGACTTCCCGAGCACGGGGATGTTCACGCCCTGATCGATCATGATGTGCAGGTCGATGGAGATGGTGCCGTCCTCGTTTACGCGGACAAGGACGCCCTTCGCCATGGATTCACGGCGCAGCAGGTGTACCAGCCCGTCGGTCACGGAGCGGACCGCCATGCCCTTTACGCCGAAGCACTTGGTCGCGGCGTTACCGGCAATCTTGGTATAGACGTTATTGCTGACGGCAATTTTGCCCAGCTCGTTTTCACGGCAGATCATCGGAATTCCTCCTTCAAAAGCTTAAAGCATACTCTCTTCCCAGCAAGCGGGCTTGGGAAGCTCCAACAGTGTCGCAACGGTCGGCGCAACGTTCGCCAGACCGAACTTGCCCTCCTTCAGTGTATGCACCGCATCGGGATCGTAAACGATAAACGGAACGGGATTCAGGCTGTGCGCAGTGCGGATGCTGGTCTTTCCCTTCTTCGTCTCGGTCATTTGATCGGCGTTGCCGTGGTCGGCTGTCACGAGGACGATGTAGCCCAGACGGTCCGCCGCCTCGAGTACGCGCTTGACGCTCGCATCGACACATTCCATTGCCGTGACGACCGCAGACATCACGCCGGTGTGTCCGACCATGTCGCCGTTGGGATAGTTGCAGCGGAGGAAGTCGTACTTTCCCGACTCCATGGCGGCAATCAGGTGATCGGTGATCTCGCGGGACT
This sequence comes from uncultured Eubacteriales bacterium, assembly GCA_900551495.1. Classification (GTDB taxonomy): domain Bacteria; phylum Bacillota; class Clostridia; order Oscillospirales; family Oscillospiraceae; genus JAZOXB01. Next base: position 963 of record URWG01000203.1, on the reverse strand, counting down.
TCATCGCGGGCGCCTGTTCAAAGGGGATCACGTCCGAGGGGATCTCCTCATAGGTTTCCAGCTTCTCATCGACCTTGCCGGAGCGGTTGCCGTTCCAAAAGTAGGTAACGTGTCCATATTTCTGCGTCTCGGAGACGGCGTACTCACGGATGCCGTACGCACACAGAAGCTCGGTCAGCGTGTTCTTGATGACGGGCGGCTCGACGAGATAATGCTCGGGGATGTGCAGATCGCCGTCATATTCCAGCATACCGGCAAACTTGACGCCGGTATAGTCGCCGCGGTCGAATTTATCAAAGTCCTTGCGGTCAAAGGCAAGCGATATTTCCTGTGCGCGGTCGCCGCGGAAGTTATACAGGATCACGCTGTCGCCGTTTGCGATCTTGGCAACAGGCTTGCCGTCCCGCGCAATGACGAAGGGCGGGAGGTCCTGATCGATGCAGCCGGTCTCGGCGCGATAGGCTTCAATCGCTTCCTTTGCGGAGGCAAACTGACGCCCGATGCCCTGTACATGGGTCTTCCAGCCGTCGGCGACCATCTGCCAGTTCGCCTCGTAACGGTCCATGGTGATCTTCATTCTGCCGCCGCCGGAGGCAATGCGATAGTCGCAGCCGTCCGTCCGCAGCTCGGAGAGGACCTCCTCAAGCTGCGCAACATATTCCAGCGCAGAGGTCGCGGGTACGTCACGACCGTCCAGCAGAATGTGGCAGTAGGCACGCTTCACGCCCTCCGCCTTGGCATGGCGCAGGAGCGCGAACAGGTGAGAGATATTGGAATGGACGTTGCCGTCGGACAGCAGACCGATAAAGTGCAGCGCGTGCGCATCGTCGCCGCAGTTGGAGACAACGCGGAAGCCGCTATCCACAATGCCCTCGCTCTTGGCGACCTGAGCGGCCACGCGCATCAGATGCGCCAGCGTCTCGTCGCTTTCGCTCTGCGCGTCATACCAGCCGCTGACGTGCT
>URWG01000202.1 GCA_900551495.1 uncultured Eubacteriales bacterium | reverse complement strand
GCTGCCGTTTCGTTCATCCCCAGCAGCCGCCCCAGCCCGCGCAGGGGCTTTTTCAGCAGCTTTGTCAGCACGAAAACCAGCGGGAACGCGCCCGCCAGCACGAAGCCGATGCCCGCCACGACCTCAACGCCCTCGGAAAGCGGCGCCGTATCGGGAATCAGGACGACGCCGGTCAGCTCCGTAAAGACCGCCGCCGCCAGCCCGACGGTGATGACCGCGACGACGAAGCGCCCGAACCACAGAAAGCCCTTGACCATTGCCGCCTCGAAGCGCCACAGCCCCAGTGCGATCAGCAGGGCGAACAGCACGATGGGGATGAGATTGCGCACCAGCATCCCGACCGAAAAGCCCGCCGTCAGTCCGCCGAGAAATGCACCGAACGGGATGGTGATGACCCCCGCCAGCACGCCCTTTGCCAGCGCGGGGCGGTCCTCAGCGCGGATGATACCGAGGGCGACGGGGATGGTAAAGACGATCGTTGCGCCGAGCATTGCGCCGACGATCAGCCCGCCGAACCGTCCCGCCTCGCGGGTGAGCGCCAGCTCCGCCGCCAGCGGTGCGCCGCCCATGTCGTTTGCCAGCACGCTGCCCGCGAACATGGCGGGGTCCGCGCCGAGAAAGCCGTAGACCGGCACTAAAACCGGCTTCAGAAGCCTTGCCAGCACCGGAGCGAGGGACAGAATGCCCAGCATCGACAGCGCGAGCGCTCCGATAGCGAGGATGCCCTCTTCAAACTGCTTGCCAAGCCCGAAGCGACTGCCGAAAATGCGGTCGAGCGCTCCGAGCAGCGCAAAGATCGCCATGACCCATAAAATGATCTTATCGACGCTCATGCCGCGCCTCCGTTTCGTCCAAAATTGCAATGATCGCCGTATCGACGGGGACGTCCCGCCGTTCCAGCCGTGCCGCGCTGCCGCCCGCCAAAATGACGCGCTCTCCCACGCCCGCGCCGACCAGATCGGCGGCAATGATCTCGCCCTGCTCCGTTCCCACGCGCAAAAAAATCTGTCCCGCCAGCGCGGGGCACTTTTTTGTCGCCCATATGGGACCTATCACTGTCCCGACTCTCATTGTTTTCCCTCTAAAATGTCGCGGGCGAGCGGGGTCAGCCGTCCGTTTACGGGCTGTCCGCTGCGGAGGAGCTTGCGTGCCTCCTGCGCCGTAACCAGCCGTCCGCCGCCCTCCCGCAGCGGCTGCACGCCCCATTGACGGAGCTGCCGTTCGGCGGAGAGCAGGCGGCTCCACAGCGCCCGATTCGCGCAGTGGGCATAGCGGCGATAGTCTAACCCGTTCTCCCAGAGATAGACCGGCTTCCCCGTCAGCAGCGCTTCGAGGCTTGCCTCGGGAAAATGCAGCAGCGCGTGGGTGCTCATCGAGCCGATGACGACCGCGCTGTAATTCTCGCCGACGTAGCGCCAGCCAAGGTCGCGCTCCGGCTCGCGCCCGAGCAGCAGCGCCGTCGGACGGGAGTCGGGCGCAGGGTCCGACCTGCCGAGCCGCTTTTCCACCTCGCGCAGCACCTGCTCGATCAGCTCCTCCCGCATAAGATCATCCCCAGATCGCCCTTGTGAAAATCGCAGGCGTTGGCTTCGTCAAAGTCCAAGTGCGCATAAGTTCGGAAATCCGGACTGACGCGTACCGCAACACGGTCGAACACCAGCGGTCGGTCGGTCAGCGCCCGCAGCCGCACCGTGTCGCCGTTTTTTACCCCGCGCAGTGCGGCATCCTCGGGCGTCATGTGCAGATGGCGCTGAGCGACGATAACGCCGCTTTGCAGCGTTACGGTACGGTCGCCGTTTGCGATCACGATTCCGGGCGTGCCTGCAATGTCGCCGCTGAGCCGAATCGGTGCGTTCAGACCGAGGGCAACGCAGTCCGTTTTCGACAGCTCGACCTGACAGTCCCTCCGCTCCGGTCCCAGCACGGCAACGCGGTCAAAGCGACCCTTCGGCGTGATCAGGCTGACGCGCTCCTTCGCGACGAACTGCCCGGGCTGCGAGAGGGGGCGCTCGGGGGTGAGCCCGTGCCCGAACAGGGTCTGCGCCGCCTCCTTGGTCAGATGGACGTGCCGCCCCGATGCCTCCAGCTCAACAAACAGCCGCTTTTGGATTGCCAGCGCGACCTGCTGCGCCAATGCTTCCATATGGATTCCTCCTCGTGATGAAATGTATCCTGCTGTTGGCACTTTCGATAGAAACCGTAGGGGCACCGTTTCGGTGCCCGCCCATTGCAGCAACGTCAAGTGAATAGTGAACAGTGAATGGTGAATAGTGAATAATGACGGTGTGCCTGCGGCACGGATTGCAACCCCCTCAGGCGCTGCGCGCCAGCTCCCCCAAAGGTGGAGCCAAGG
>URWG01000201.1 GCA_900551495.1 uncultured Eubacteriales bacterium | reverse complement strand
GTATATCTCTGTTGCACTTTTCCTGAAGTCGCCTTCGGCGGGCGTTACCCGTTATTCTTGCCCTGTGGAGCCCGGACTTTCCTCATGAACGGGTCGTTGGACCCGAACCCGCGGCTGTCCGTCCCGGTCGCGCCTTGATTATACTTTATTTTGTATGGCTTGTCAAACGGATTGCAAAAATTCTCCGTATGGGTTATAATCAAGGTTGAATTATTGTTAAAAGGGGTAAGCGGCTTGGAACTGACGGAGTATTTTCATCGTCTAAAGGATAAAAAGGTACTGGTTTTGGGGCTTGGCGTGAGCAACCGACCTCTGGTTCGGCTGCTGCTGCGCTACGGCATCCGTGTGGTCGGCTGCGACCGTACCGCGCGGGAAAACCTTGACCCCGAAATTTCGGAGCTGGAAAAGCTGGGGGCGGAGCTGCACCTCGGCGAGGGCTATCTGCGCGATATTTCCGGCGACGTCGCCTTCCGCACGCCCGGTCTGCACCCGCTGACACCGGAGCTTCAGGCGCTTCGCGCTGCGGGAACGGAGATCACGAGCGAAATGGAGGCGTTTTTTACCGTCTGCCCCTGCCCGATCATCGGCGTGACCGGCTCGGACGGCAAGACGACCACGACCACGCTGATCGCCGAGATCCTGCGCCACGCGGGAAAAACCGTCTGGCTCGGCGGCAACATCGGCACCCCGCTGCTGGACAAGGCGGAGCAGATGCGCCCGACGGACTGCGCGGTTTTGGAGCTGAGCTCCTTCCAGCTCATGGATCTGCACCATAGCTGCCATATCGCCGTGGTGACGAATCTTGCGCCGAACCATTTGGATATACACAGGGATATGCAGGAATATGTGGACGCGAAGAAAAATATCTTCCTGCGGCAGACGGCGGACGACACCCTGATCCTGAACCTCGACAACGAGCTGACCGCGGGCTTCGCGGCATCGGCAAAGGGCAAGGTCAAGGGCTTTTCGCGGAAAATCGTGCCGAAAAACGGCGTCTGCTTCCGCGACGGTGCGATCTATCGGGGCGATACGCTTGTCGTGCGGCAGGAGGACGTTCTGATTCCCGGGCTGCACAACATCGAGAATTATATGGCGGCGATCCTTGCGGTCGAGGGATCGGCTTCGGACGACGATATTCGCTATGTGGCAAGTCATTTCGGCGGCGTGGAGCACCGCATCGAGCTGGTGCGCGTCAAGGACGGCGTGCGCTATTACAACGACTCCATCGCCTCCTCGCCCAGCCGCACGATTGCCGGTCTGCGCAGCTTTCATCAAAAGGTCATTCTGATTGCCGGCGGCTACGACAAGCACATCCCCTACGACGTACTCGGTCCGGAGATTGCCGCGCACGTTCGGCTGCTGGTCTGCACCGGCGCGACGGGCGGAAAAATTGCCGCCGCCGCACGCACGCAGCCCGACGCGCCCGAAATTGTCGAGATTGACGATTTTTATGAGGCAATACGCTATGCCGCCTCCCGCGCCGAGAGCGGCGACGTGGTGCTGTTATCGCCCGCGAGCGCCGCGTTTGACAAATTCAAAAATTTCATGGTGCGCGGCGCGGAATTTAAGAAAACGGTGATGTCTCTGTGAAAACGAAACGAAAAAGCTGCACCGCCGTGATCGTCGCGGCGGGAACTGCCAGCCGCATGAACGGGATCGACAAAATGCTTGCCCCGCTGGACGGCGTACCCCTGCTGCTGCGGACGGTACGCGCCGTGGCATCAAGTCGGCGCGTTGACCGCATCACCATCGTCACCCGCGCCGACCTCAAGGAGCGGGTGCGGGAGCTGTGCGGCGGCGAGAAGAAGGTCTGCGCCGTTATTGTGGGCGGGGCGACACGGGCGGAGAGCGTTCTGCGCGGGCTGCAGGGCGTGAAAACCGAGCTCGCCGCCATTCAGGACGGCGCCCGCCCGCTGGTCACGTCGGAGCTGATCGACGCAGCGGTCGAGACGGCGGAGCGGGTCGGGGCCGCCGCACCCGCCGTTTCGGTTCGTGATACCGTAAAGATCGCTGCAAACGGTCTTGTGGAGGCAACACCCGAGCGCTCGACGCTCTTTGCCGTCCAAACGCCGCAGGTATTCGACACCGACCGCATCCGTGCGGCATTGAAGGCGGCGCTGGAGCGCGGTCTGCCGCTGACGGACGACTGCTCGGCTGCGGAGGCGGCAGGGCTGCCCGTCACGCTGACTGCGGGAAGCGAGGAAAATATCAAGATCACCACGCCGCTCGACCTGCTTGTGGCGGAGGCGATTCTGAAACGGAGGGACGCGACATGAGGATCGGGCACGGCTACGACGTACACCGTCTGGTGGAGGGCCGTCCCCTGATTTTGGGCGGTGTCACCATTCCCTATGAGC
>URWG01000200.1 GCA_900551495.1 uncultured Eubacteriales bacterium | reverse complement strand
TCAAAGGCATATTTGAACCATACGGGACCGATTTTTATTATGTTGAACTGATTGCTCCACAAGAGATAAGACTGAAAAGGAATATTACTGAGAACAGGCTAAAAAATAAAGCTTCTAAAAGAGATATAGAGACTTCAAATCAGCGTTTAATCAATGATGACGAAAACCATAGGTGTGTTAGCTATGAAGGCGAGATTACTTTTGATAACTACCTAAGGATTGACAATTCTGATATGGAACCTGATGAAGTTGCAAGATTGATTAAGGAAACTTTCAATCTATAAATTCTCATTTGTCGCTGCGGTGCCATTCGCTGCTGCGCCATGCTATTTTTTCCGTGTAACAGCCGGAAGGATTGTCAGAGGTGATGGGGTTGCTGTTTCATACATTTGAAACGCAAGAGGAACGCAGAAATTACGGCGGTTCTGCGTTCATCGAAATACAGTTTTGCGATATGCCGGTTCAGACGCCCATAAAAAAGCTGGTATCCGCGCGGAATATTTCACATTGGAAAAACGATTCGTTATATGTCTACGCGGACGACACGGATACGTTCTTCCGAGCGTATCAGCATATTTTCGACTGTGGCATTTACAACAACAGGAAGACAGGAACGGTTGATTTACTCGGAGCCAATTATTACGCCCCGATTTTGGCGGATGCGATCTTAGAAAAGCTTAACCGAGAGATGCCGGAGAATTATGAGGTGATGGCGGCGTGGCTGGTTCGCTCGAAAGCACATAACGGGTTCTATATTTTAGGCATATAAACAAGGCGCGGCGCATTTCAAATTTCACTCAAAGGGAATGGCTTTCCTGCTTACACCTTTAAGACAAAATGGCTTTTGTGAAAGTCAAGCAGTCCCGCGCGGCGCATCTTCCCAAGCTCCAGCGACAGTCCGCTGCGCTCGACTGCGAGATAATCCGCAAGCTGCTGGCGTGAAAACGGAATGTCGAATTCATATTTTCCGCGCCGCTGCGCCTCGGCGGAGAGATAGGACATGAGCTTAGCCCGCGTCGTGCGCTGACCCATATGCGTGAGCTTTTCGCCGAAGCGCAGGTTCTTCTCCGCAAGCACGCCGAGCAGGTTACGGATGATCCGACTGTGGTACGCACAGGCGGAGGGGCATACGTTCAACACGTGCTTTACATTCAGAAACAGCACGGTGACGGGTGTCTCGGCTGTCACGCTCACGGGCAGCGCTGCGGCGGGGGCACAGGCATAGGCGGCGGCAAAGGTTTCCCCTGTGCCTGCCTTGGAAAGAATATTACGGTTGCCCCAAACGTCCTCCTGTATGACCAGAACGCTTCCCTCCAGCACAAGCCCGATGGACTCCGCCGTATCGCTGACGCGCAGCAGGAACGCGTCCTTAGGAAAGCTTTCCTCCCTCGTGCCGAGGCAGGCGAGCATTGCCGCCAGTTCTTCCTCGGAGATACCGAAAAACAGAGGGGAGGAGCGGATAACGGGCAAATAATTCTTCATAAAACTCCTCTTTCGTTGAAAATTCAACCGACTTGTTGATTTCATTATATTATAATCAGGGCGAAAAAACAAGTAGGAGGCACACAATGATGAAAAGAAGAATTATCGAGATCGATCAGGAGAAATGCAACGGCTGCGGCGCCTGTGCCGAGGCTTGCCACGAGGGAGCGATTTCCATGGTGGACGGCAAGGCGAAGCTGATGCGGGACGACTATTGCGACGGGCTGGGCGACTGTCTGCCGACCTGTCCCACAGGCGCCATTCGCTTCGTGGAGCGTGAGGCGGTCGCTTATGACGAGAGTGCAGTCATGGAGAATCAGCGGAAAAAGATGCAGGCGAAAATGGAAAAAGAGGGAATGACCTTGCCTTGCGGCTGCCCGGGAAGCCAATCGAGAAGCATCCAGCACGCGGAGGTCGCCGATACGGAGGTCCGCGAGGCAAATTCCGTCAGCCGCCTGTCGCAGTGGCCCGTGCAGATCAAGCTCGTCCCCGTGAACGCTCCGTATTTTGACGGGGCGAAGCTGCTGATTGCCGCCGACTGCACGGCGTATGCCTACGCCGCCTTCCACGAGCGGTTTATTAAGGGACATATTACCCTCGTCGGCTGCCCGAAGCTGGACGGCGTGAACTATGCCGAAAAGCTCACCGAGATCATCCGCAGCAACGATATTAAAAGCGTGACCGTCGTCCGCATGGAGGTCCCCTGCTGCGGCGGGCTGGAGCACGCGGCAAAGACCGCCCTGCAGCAGAGCGGTAAGTTCCTGCCGTGGCAGGTCGTGACGATCTCCACGGACGGAAGGCTCCTTGACTGACAGCGGCTCGCAAATAACGCCGTCCCGAGAGGGACGGCGTCAGACTGTCAAAAAAGTCCGTAATCGTCAAAATCGGTTAACAATTTATGGGGTT
>URWG01000199.1 GCA_900551495.1 uncultured Eubacteriales bacterium | reverse complement strand
GCGCGAGCCGGTCAGCGCGAGGTATGGCGTTTGCAGCAGCGATACATCTCCGCGCAGGAACAGCGCCGTCGGGCAGGCATCGCCCAGCCTTCGCAGCGCTGCCGGGAACTGCGCGGAGAGCCGCGTGAGGACCGTCACATCGGGCTTGGACAGATACCGCTCCAGCACCTCCCGCCGCTCCGACAGCGCAACGACCCGCGCGGAAAACGCCGCCGAAAAGCCCATTGCCATCAGCGCCGACGCGGTAAGCGCCCCGTCGGCGGGCGCGGCGGAAAAGCTTGCGGCAAGCTGCCGATACTCCCACGCGCGCAGCGGTCGGACGTCCTGCCCCAGCGGATGACACAGCAGGAGCAGCAGCTCCTCGGCGCGGCGCATCAGCGGGTCTTTTTCGGCTTTTCTTCCTCCGGCGCGGGAATCAGGCAGCCGTATTCGTCGAAAATCATCGGCGTAATGTGATACTGCGAAAATTTGGCGATCTCGTCGAGCTTCGCCTGCTCGGGGAAGGAGCCGATCAGCGTAAAGGCAATGCCCTTCTTCTGCGCCCGACCGGTGCGTCCGATACGGTGGACGTAGTATTCGTTCTCATCGGGAACGTCGTAGTTAATCACGCCGTCCACGTCGTCCACGTCGATGCCGCGGGAGGCGACGTCGGTCGCAATCAGCACCGGCAGCTTCCCAGCACGGAATGCCGCCATCGTTTTTTCGCGTGTTGACTGCTTAATGTCGCCGTGCAGACAGTCGGCGGAGATTCCCGCGCGGCGCAGATCGTCGCTCAGACGCTGGCACATCACCTTCGTGTTGCAGAACACGATCACCCGCTCGAATGCGCCCGAGCGCAGGATCCGCACCATCGCGTCCTCCTTCTCCATGCGGGGGACGGTGATGCTGTACTGGTCGATGTCGGGCTTGCTCTCGGCGGTGGGGGCGACGGTGATCTCCACCTCGTCGCGCTGGTACATCCAGCTCACCGTCATGACCTCCTGCGAGATCGTCGCGGAGAACAGACCGAGATTCACGCGGTTTTTGATGCGATTTAGGATGTTCGTCACGTCGTCAAAGAAGCCCATGTCGAGCATCCGATCCGCCTCGTCGAGGATGACGGTCTTGATGCCGTCGAAGCGGAGCTTTTTGTGGTTATAATGGTCCATCAGGCGTCCCGGGGTCGCCACGAGAATTTGCGGGTGCTTGGCAAGGCTCTTGATCTGCGGCTCCATGCGCTGCCCGCCGTAGACGACCGTCACGCGAATCTCGGGGCAGTAGGTCAGAAGGCTGCGCAGCTCGTCGCCGATCTGCAGCGCCAGCTCCCGCGTCGGGGCGAGCACGAGCGCCTGAATCCGGTCGTTTGCGGGGTCAATGTGCTGAATCATCGGGATGCCGAAGGCGAAGGTCTTGCCCGTTCCCGTGGGTGCCTTCGCGATCACGTCGCGCCAATCCATCAGCGGGGTGATCGCCTCCTGCTGCACCCTTGTCGGGACGCTCAGCCCCTTGTCGTCCAGTGCGCGGAGAATTCGCTCGTCGATCCCAAGCGCTCGAAATGTCTTTTCCTGTTCCATAGTTCTTCCTCGTTCCTATCAAATTCCAAACAATCGGCGGGCGTTTTCGGTCGTGATGCTGCCCGCCTCCTCCGGCGTCAGACCGCGCAGCTCGGCAAGCTTTTTTGCCACCAGCGGCACATAACGGCTGTCGTTGCGCCGTCCGCGGTACGGCTCGGGCGCCATGTAGGGGCAGTCCGTCTCGATCAGAATACGGTCGAGGGGCAGCACCTGCGCCGTTTCTACCGCTTTTCTCGCGTTTTTGAAGGTCAGAACGCCCGTAAAGCCGATGTACCAGCCCCGCTCGACCAGCCAAAGCGCCAGCTCCTTTGAGCCGGAGAAGCAGTGAAACACGCCGCGCACATCGGGATGCCGCCGCACAATGTCGGTCGCGTCGCCGTGCGCCTCCCGCTCGTGGACGATCACGGGCTTTTTCAGAGCCTCGGCAAGCTCCAGCTGCTCCTCAAAGGCGATGATCTGCCGTGCGCGGGGAATGTCCTCGTAATGGTAGTCCAGCCCGATCTCGCCGATGGCTCTGACCTTCGGGTGAGCGGCAAGGGCGCGGTAACGGTCCAGCAGTCTGCCGTCCACATGATCGGCATCGTCCGGATGGCTGCCGACGGCGGCATAGACGAACGGATACCGCTCCGCCAGCGCGACCGACCGCTCCGAGGACGGCAGATCACAGCCGACATTCATCACAAGTCCGACGTCGTGCTCCTTTAATGTGTCAAAAATCTCCGCGCGGTCGCCGTCAAACCGCGTGTCGTCCAAATGCGCGTGGGAATCAAAATACATTGCATTACCTCAAATCAAACGGTCTGATACTGATTCTTGATTAAAACATTTCATCAAGAATCCCATGTGCTACGCA
>URWG01000198.1 GCA_900551495.1 uncultured Eubacteriales bacterium | reverse complement strand
TGATACAGACCTATACGCCGGACAATGAGACCATACTCCAGGCGGCGAGGCAGGATTATGAGGGCTTTTATGCCGAGGAGCTGCCGCTGCGGGAGCTGCGGGGCTGCCCGCCGTTCCGCGATCTGCTGTCGCTGACCTTCCACGGCAGGGAGGAGCGGGCGGTTTGGAATGCTGCACAGCGGTTTCGTGCCGCCCTTGCCGCACAGCTCGGCTCGGCGTATTATCGGAGCGAGGCGGTGCAGCTGCTCGGACCCGCGCCGACGCAGATCGCCCGTGTCAACTACAGCTACCGCTGCCGTCTGACGCTGAGCTGCCGCAACACCCGAACGCTGCGGGAGCTGACGGCGCATCTGATGCGCGAATTTTTGAAGGATAAAGCGAACCGCGGTATCGGCGTCTACGCCGATGTCAACGGAAACGAATAGGAGGAACATAACGTGGCGCTGCGAAAAATTCTGACGGTGGACGAGCCGTGTCTGCACAAGGTCTGCCGCCCTGTGACAAAATTCGACGGAAGGCTGGGCGAGCTGCTCGACGACATGGCGCAGACGCTGGTCGAGGCGAATGGCGTCGGACTTGCCGCGCCGCAGATCGGGATCCTTCGCCGTATTGTCGTGATCGACACCGGCGAGGAGATCGTGGAGCTGGTGAATCCCGAGATTTTAGAGACCTCCGGTGAGCAGGACGGCATGGAGGGCTGCCTCAGCGTGCCCGGCGAATACTGGATGGTCAAGCGCCCGAACCACGTCCGCGCCAAGGCGCAGGACCGCGACGGCGAATGGTTCGAGATCGAGGGCGAGGAGCTGATCGCACGCTGCCTGTGCCACGAGTGCGACCATCTTGACGGACATATCTACACCGAGATCGCCTACCGCAGGCTCAGCGACGAGGAGATCGAGCAGATGCACGGCGGCGCAGAGGAGGACGGCGAATGAGAGTTGTCTTTATGGGCACGCCGGACATCGCGGCGACCTGCCTGACGCGGCTGCTTTCCGCGCCCGTGGAGGTCGTCGGGGTTTACACCAAGCCGGATATGCCGAAAAATCGCGGCATGAAGCTGGAGATGTCCGAGGTCAAAAAGGTTGCGACGGCGGCGGGACTGCCCGTGTTTCAGCCGACGACCTTCCGCGACGACGCAGCGGTCGAGGAGCTTCGCGCGCTGAAGCCAGATGTGATCGCCGTGGTTGCCTACGGAAAAATTCTGCCGCAGCGGGTGCTGGACATTCCGACGCACGGCTGCATCAATATCCATGCAAGTATTCTGCCGGAGCTGCGCGGCTCGGGACCGGTCCAGTGGGCGATCCTCAACGGACTGGACGAGACGGGTGTGACGGCGATGTATATGGCGGCGGAGATGGACGCGGGCGACATTATCGAGATTCGCAAGACCCCCATCGAGCCGTATGAAAATGCGCAGAGCCTGCTCGACCGACTGGCGAGGATCGGCGCGGAGCTGCTGTGCGATACGCTGGCGCGGGTCGAAAACGGCACGGTCACGCGGACGAAGCAGGACGCTGCCAAGGCGACCTTTGCGCCGATGCTGACCAAGGCGCTCTGCCCCATTGATTGGACCCGAACCCGCCGTCAGATCATCGACCACGTGCGCGGGCTGGACCCGTGGCCCGTCGCGACGGCAATGATACAGGGCAAGCGCTTCAAAATATACGAGGTGCGCCCGTCGGAGCGCACAACCGATCAGCCCGCGGGAACGCTGCTGGCGCTGACGAAGCAGGGGATTGAGGTCGCCTGCGGCGACGGCGTTTTGGTCATTACCAAGCTGCAAGCCGAGGGCGGAAAGCGCATGGCGGCGGCGGATTACTTCCGCGGTCACCCGATCGAGCTGTGACGGCAAGAGACGCGGCGCTGCGGGCGCTATTGGCGTGCAGAAAGGACGGCGCATGGTCGGACGGGGCGCTCAAGCGGCTTCTGACCGACACGGAGCCGAGAGAGGCGGCGCTGGCAAGCCGTCTGTGCTACGGCGTACTGCAAAATCGGCTGCTGCTGGACCATTGGCTCAAGCCCTTTGTGCGGGGGAAATTACAGCCCGCAGCGGAGGAAATTCTTCGCCTTGCGGTCTATCAGATCACATTTTTGGACAAAATTCCGCCCTCTGCGGCGGTCAATGAGGCGGTCGGGCAGGCAAAACGCTTTGCCAATCCCGCCGCTGCCCGATTGGTCAACGGGGTGCTGCGCTCGTTTTTGCGGGCGGGGACGCCGAAGCTGCCGGAGGACCTTTCCCTCCGTTACAGCCATCCCGAGGAGCTGACCGCGCTTCTGCAAGCGCAGTACGGCGACAGGACCGAGCGTCTGCTGCAAAGCCACAACGAAGCGCCCGCGACCGTTTTGCAGGTCAACACGCTGCGCACGACGACGGCGCGGGTGGCGCAGGCGCTGACGGAGGTCGGCGCGGATTGGCAGGCGCATCCGTGGCTGCCGGACTGCCTG
>URWG01000197.1 GCA_900551495.1 uncultured Eubacteriales bacterium | reverse complement strand
GCCGCTGAGCACCGCCTCCACCTGTGTGGGCAGCGTGCCCAGCAGAGAGCGGCAGACGGCGGCGCAGTAGGCAATGGCAATCGGCTCGGTACAGCCGGTGGCAAGGACCAGCTCCTCTCGGAGGATGGCAAGATAGGCGCGGCTGATCTCTTCTTTCATGGCAGTCTCCTTCTTTACATTGTCGGTTTTTTCAGATGGAGCAGGACGAACAGCAGCGTCAGCAGCACCTGCACCACGGCGCAGATCAGCAGCAGCAGCGTAACGGACTCGACCTGAAACGAGAGCACCAGACTCAGCCCCAGCCCCCAAATAATCAGAGAGCAGGAGAGCGTGAGGAGCAGACGGTTCCACCACATTCCGCTGAGCACGACCGACACGATGCCTGTGATCGGAATACCGTAGATAAACAGCATCCACGCGTGCTCCGGCAGGATGCGGAAGATTTTCGAGATGCAGAACAGGACCGTCATGACCAGCCAAACCAGTCCGACCGAGAGCAGATGGATCAGGATATGGCGGCTGCGGGACTTCGGCACCTTCTTTTCGCGCAGAAGATCCTGCACGGTAATATCATATAACGACGCGATCTTGGCTAAAATAAAAACATCGGGCGTGCCGTCGCCGCGCTCCCATTTGGAGACGGATTTATCCGAATAGTTAAGCTTTTCGGCGAGGTCGGCTTGCGTGTCGCCGTTCTGCTTGCGGTAGTAGGCAATGTTTTCCGCAATGAGCCTGCGCAGCTTTTCTTCATTTTCGGGCATGGGGAAGCTCCTTTCCGGAGGCTGAAAAGCCTTGAAAATAGGGGATTCTACTCTGAGTAGAGCCGCTCTCTCCGCCGAATGGAGGGCGGGTCGAGCACGTGTAGAGCGGTGGGAAGCAGCGGTGGCGTGACTTTTTGCCCGCTGCGGTGTATGCTCGGTACAGGTCGGCGGGAACACCGTCCGCCCGAGCACACGGGAGGCGATTTTATTATGAAGGAAAAATTTGCAAAAGTGATCCGCATCATCACAACGCCGCCGGTCTTCGCGGCGCTGCTGTGTACGCTGTTATATCTGCTGCTGCCGGAGAGCTTTGCCTCCGCGCTGCACTACGCCTTGGCGCTGTGCTTTCTGACAGTGCTGCCGATGCTGGCGTATCCCGTTGCGGCGCTGGTCCCCGCGCTGCGGCGGAAGGGGCGGGACGGACAGCGGAATTTGGCGCTGGTGTTCTCCGTTCTCGGCTATATCGGCGGCTTCGTGATGGCAGTCGGCTTCGGCGGCGCGGCGGTAGAGAAGGTGATGTTCGGAACATACCTGTTCTCGGGCATTTCGCTGGCGGTCTGCACGGCGCTGCACCTCAAGGCGAGCGGGCATACCTGCGGCTGCTCGGGACCGATCGCGCTGCTGGCGGTGTTCGTCAGTCCGTGGTTCCTGCTGGGCTACCCGCTCCTGACGCCGATCGTCTGGGCGAGTAAGAAGCTCGGCAGACACTCGACGGCGCAGCTCGTGGTCGGCGCGGTGATCCCCGTGGTAATGCTGCTGCTGTGCCGCGCGGAATTTATCCTTAAATAATATTATAACAAATTTTTTTGCCTTTGCAAGTCTCAGCCTGTCGATTCCTGACCTTGAAATGCCACGTCCGGAATTGACAGGCTTCCCTTTTCCGTGTTATAATAACGAAAACTGATTTTTCGAGGTAAAAAACGATGGATACAAAGGCATTGGCACAGCTTTTATTCCCCGAGGTGACCGCAACCCCCGCCGAGCTGGAGGAGCGCTACCCGCAGCGGACGCTTCCCGAGGGCGCGGTGGTCACGCGGATGGCACCGTCCCCGACCGGCTTTGTCCATTTGGGCAATTTGGTACAGGGACTGGTCGCCGAACGGATGGCGCACCAGTCCGGCGGCGTGCTGTTTCTGCGCGTGGAGGACACCGACGCCAAGCGCGAGGTCGCGGGCGCGGTCGAGGTGCTCATCAACACCCTGCGGCATTACGGCATTTCCTTTGACGAGGGCGCGACCATCGACGGCGACGCGGGCAGCTACGGTCCGTACCGTCAGCGGCAGCGTGCGGCGATCTACCACGTCTACGCCAAGCAGCTTGTCGAGCAGGGCGACGCCTACCCCTGCTTCTGCACGGAGGAGGAGCTGACGGCAATGCGCGCCGAGCAGGAGGCGAAAAAGGTCAATTTCGGCTACTACGGCAGCTACGCCGTTTGGCGCGACCGTCCGATTGAGGACATTCAGGCGGCGCTGGCGGCGGGAAAGCCGTGGGTGCTGCGCTTCCGCTCAAACGGCTCGATCGAGAACAAATTCAAGTACACCGACCTTGTCAAGGGCGTTCTGACCGTTACGGAGAACGACATCGATCAGGTCCTGCTGAAGTCCGACGGCATCCCGACCTACCACTTCGCCCACGCGGTGGACGATCATCTGATGCGCACGACGCACGTCGTCCGCGGCGACGAGTGGCTGCCGAGC
>URWG01000196.1 GCA_900551495.1 uncultured Eubacteriales bacterium | reverse complement strand
GCTTTTAACGCCTACACGATTTCCAGTCGTGCGCCTTCGGCCAGCTCAGCCACCTCTCCATAAACCGATTTCCATGAAATCAGCTTGTATATCATACAAGGTTTTCCTGCGGTTGTCAAGTCTTTTCTTGTAGAAATTTGAGCTTTTCGTCAGCTGCCCGAAGTCAGATCAAAGTGATAGGAGTGGCCGTCGTCGTAGGACATCCGATTGCTCTCGCTGATAAAATCCATAAAGCGCTCGGCGGCGGGGGTCGGCGTGACGGCGCGGAGGGTGCACATACCGACGGCGCGCGGCGGAATCTCAAAATCCGTTTTCAGCGGAACGATCACGCCGCGTCCCAAGCCGGACTGCGAGAATTCCTCCGTCACGCAGGCGACGCCAAGCCCGATGCGAGCAAGGGAGATCAGCAGATTGTGTGAGCCAAGCTCGATTTCCGGCCGGATCGTCAGTCCGCGGCTGCGGAAGAAATCTTCAAGATAGACGCGGGAGCTTGCTTGTTTTTCCAAAAGAATCAGCGGGAGTGCGGCGATCTCCTCCATGGTAAAAATGTGCTCCGGATCGGGCAGATAGTCCTTCGCCGCGACAAAGATCGTATGCGTCACGATACAGCGCCGCAGCCGATATGCCGCGCCGCTTTTCGGTTCGCTGGCAAAGGCGATGTCCACCGTGCCGGCGTTCAGATAGTCCAAAACCATGCGGCTCGTGCCGTTGCGGATGCGGATTCGGATGTTCGGATATGCCTTGTGGAATGCCTCGAGGCGAGAGAGCAGATAGGTTTTCGTGACGGTGTCGCTCGCGCCGATGACCAGTTCGCCCGTTTGCAGATTCAGCGCCTGCGACAGCTTTTCCTCACCGCTTTGCAGCAGCCCCAGCGCGTGAAAGACGTACTCGGCAAGGAGCTTTCCCTCACCGGTCAGCTTTACGCCCCTTGTGCTGCGGGAGAAAAGACGCACCTGCAGCTGCTCCTCTAACTGGCGAATCGACTGGCTGACGGCAGACTGCGAGATATAGAGATTCTGCGCGGCCAGCGAAATATTCTCGGTTTTTGCGACCTCCGCAAAGGTGCGGTACAGCTCCAACTTAACGCTCATTGGTTCTCCTTTATATTAGCAAATATGATAGCTTATATTAGTATTATCTATTTTACTTATGCCGATAAATGTATTATACTGAGCGGGCTTGTGTTTGTAAAGCAAAACATTTTTGATCCGAATCGGCGTGCCGAAAAGCAGAAAGGACGAACCATTATGAGAAATACAGGAACCGTATCCAGAGGCATCCGCTGCCCCATCATCCGACAGGGCGACCCGCTGGCGGAACAGGTGACGAACAGCATCCTGACCGCCTGTGAGACCGACGGCTTTTCGCTGCGCGACCGTGACGTCGTTGCCGTGACGGAATCCGTCGTCGCGCGTGCGCAGGGTAACTATGCCGACGTTGCGGATATTACCGCCGACGTTCGGGCGAAGCTCGGCGATGGGACGATCGGCGTGATTTTCCCGATCCTTTCCAGAAATCGCTTTGCGATCTGTCTTCGCGGCATTGCCGCAGCCGCAAAAAAGGTCGTTCTTATGCTGAAGTATCCTGCCGATGAGGTCGGCAACGAGCTTGTCAGCGAGGAGGAGATCGACCGCGTCGGCATCAATCCCTACCGCGATGTGCTGACGCTGCCGCAGTTCCGCACCCTTTTCGGCACTCCGAGGCATGAATTCACGGGCATGGACTATGTG
This sequence comes from uncultured Eubacteriales bacterium, assembly GCA_900551495.1. Lineage (GTDB taxonomy): Bacteria > Bacillota > Clostridia > Oscillospirales > Oscillospiraceae > JAZOXB01. Next base: position 798 of record URWG01000196.1, on the reverse strand, counting down.
CAGTATTACGGCGATCTCATCCGCGAAAGCGGTGCGGAGGTCGAGATTATCTTTTCCAACCGCCCTGCAACCATTCTTGACTACACCGACCATGTCCTGCACTGTGATATTCACAGCCGTGCGAGAACGAAGCGCCTGCTCAGGGAAGCGGGGGCGACCTGCGTCTACGGAATGGACGAAATTCTGAACGCGCCGATCAACGGCAGCGGCTGCAACGAGCGCTATGGTCTGCTCGGCTCGAACAAGGCGACGGAAACCTCCGTAAAGCTTTTCCCCCGCGACGCACAGGACTTTGTTGTCGATGTGCAGCGGCGTCTGCTGGACGCAACCGGAAAGCACGTTGAGGTGATGATTTACGGCGACGGCGCATTCAAGGACCCCAAAGGGAAAATTTGGGAGCTTGCGGATCCCGTTGTGTCGCCGAACTATACCGACGGTCTTGTCGGCACGCCGAACGAGCTGAAGCTCAAATATCTGGCGGACGACACCTTTCGCGGACTGTCCGGAGCGGCGCTGCGGGATGCGATTTCCGAACGGATCCGCTCCAAAAGCGGCAGCTTGGTCGGCAATATGGCGGCACAGGGGACAACGCCGCGCCGTCTGACCGATTTGATCGGTTCTCTGTGCGACCTGACCAGCGGCTCCGGCGACAAGGGGACGCCCATCGTCCTCGTACAGGGCTATTTTGACAACTATACCGACGACGCCGCATCATAAGAGACGACTGCCCTTTCGGGCAGTCATTTCAGACTGTCAAAAAAGTCCGTAATCGTCAAAATCGGTTAACAATTTATGGGG
>URWG01000195.1 GCA_900551495.1 uncultured Eubacteriales bacterium | reverse complement strand
CCATCCGGACAACATGGCGGCAGGTCCTGCGTCCTACGGCATGACCGACACCATGGGCCGTATGCACTCCGACGCACAGTTTGCAGGCTCCTCCTCCGTTCCGGCACACGTCGAAATGATGGGCTTCTTAGGGATGGGCAACAATCCCATGGTCGGTGCTACCGTCGCTGTTGCTGTTGCTGTGGAAGAAGCACTTAAAAAGTAAAAATACAAGGGAAGGGCTCTGATCCCTAATCTCTTGCCTGTACAAAAGAGGCACATCCTGCTCCGAAAAGAGTGGGATGTGCCTCTTTGTATCTTCAATGTTTGGATTATCTGTATCGTAGGGGACGGGTTTCCCGTCCCGTGTCGAAAGCAATTTTAAGGTCTGCGGGGCGGTTTTCCCGCCCCTTACGGGATCAATTCTTTTCAGTTTTCCTCCTTGCCGAGGAGGATGCCGTAATAGTCGCAGTCGAGCACCACGTCGGAGAAGGTGATCTTGTTGCGGACGATCGCCGCGATCTGCTCTCGGTATTCCTCGCCCACGTCCGCGCCCTCGGCAGGCAGGAATTCGCCCGTCACACCGTTGTAGGTCGCCAGCTCCGTTTTCCAGCTATATTCGTTCCACAGCACCAGCGGCATTTGATCGGAGAACACGTCCCTGCCGACCATCAGGCGCGAGTCGTACTTCACGCCGAACAGATTGGACAGCGTGGGCAGGATGTCGAGGCTCATCGTCGGGGCATCGACCTGCAAATTCATCCCCTCGATGCTGCCGCTCCAAATAATCAGCGCGGTTTGGTCGCGGTCGAAGCAGGAATTCACGGGATGCCCGTACAGCTCGGCAAGATAGTCCTCACCGTTTGTCCATGCGTAGCTCTTTTCCAGCCCGTAGGGATAGTGATCGGGGCTGATAACGATGACCGTGTCGTCCGCAATGCCCGCCTCTTCCAGCGCGTTCAGCAGGGATGTCATTGCACTTTCCAGCTCAAGGTTGGCGGCGTGGTAGCACTTGACGCGCTCCGACCAGTCCTCGTTTTCTACCTTTGCATAGTTCTTTGCCGCCATGTCGTTGCTGTCCTGACTGTAGGCGCAGTGACCGCTGACGGTCATGTAATATACACTGAACGGTTGGTGATCGATGTACTGCGGCAGCGTGAAGTCGATCATCTCCAGATCACTTTCAGGCCACAGCGGCTGCACGCCCTCCTCCAAGCCGTTGCCCATACCCATGTAGGTGTCGTAGCCCAGCCCGCAGTGGGTCCTGTGGCGGTCATAGTAGGTGTAGTCGTTGTTGTGGTAGGCAATCGAGAAATAGCCCTGCTTGCGGAGCTGATTGCCGATGGTCAGACTGTTGTTGTTGCCGATGGTCTTTTTGATGCTGGCGGCGCAGCTCGTCGGGACAACGCCGTAAATGCAGGAAAATTCGCCGGTGGAGGTGCTGCCGCCCCACGCGGGCTGGTAGTAGTCCGTGAAGTAAATGCCCTCGTGCGCCATGCGGTAGAGCGTCGGCGTGCGAACGGGGTCGATGACCTCCTTGGAAAACGCCTCGGCGGTGATGAGGATCAGATTTTTTCCCGCGAACAGACCGGTGTATTCGTTTTCGGAGGCGGGCGTCTGCGAGGCGACATAGCGGTGCGCCGAGGCAACGCGCTCGTCCCACTCGCTCTCGGCAAGGGCGGCATAGTCGATGTCGAATTCGTGCAAGCCGTATTCCACGGGCGGCTCGGTCGCCTCGGTCGAAAGCTCCGTTGCCTCCGTTACGGGCACGGTTTCGGTCGGCGCGGCGGTCGGCACTTCGACGAATTCCGCGCCACTGCTGCCCGAGCCGAGCAGTTCCAGCATCAGCGCCTCGGAAAGACCGAAGGAGCGGACCGCGCCGTCGAAGGAGTATTCCTCGTTAAACTTCTTCGTGTCCGGCGAGATCGTGCGGATGCAAAGATTGCCGGCAAAGAAGCTGACGACCAGCACGCCCGCGAGCACCGCGGGCGTCAGACGGCGCTTTGCGCTGCCCCATTTGCCGAGGTGCCCCAAAAAGCCGTACAGCACGATCGGCAGGAGAATGACGACAATGCGCCACGCACCCTGTGTGAGCAGCGCGGTCAGCGTGTCCCCGAAGCCCTCGGCGACGTGCCCCGCGTTGTCTAAGATGTCCTTCGGCAGCATAAAGGATTTGAAGGCATTTTGGATGAAGAATGCCGTCAGCGACAGGATCGCCGCGACCGAGGAAAGCACCAGCGCCAGAATGCGGCTGAGCTTCGCGCTGCGTCCGATCGCCGTCGGCAGCGCCGCCAGCAGTCCGAAAAATACGGTGCATACGACGACGGTACACAGCCGCCCGAAATGCAGCTCCCGCGGCGTCCAAAAATGCAGCATAAGCTCGTCAAAGAGGACCGCGCAGAGCATAAACAGCCATGCGGGGATGTTGATTTTTTCTGTCCACGTTTTCAAGCGTTTCAAAGCAGCCGCCCCGTTTCTGTGTTTTGATACTGATTCTTGATTAAAAAATTTCATCAAGAATCCCATGTGCTGCGCACACTCGCATCGTGCGAACGCACGATG
>URWG01000194.1 GCA_900551495.1 uncultured Eubacteriales bacterium | reverse complement strand
CGACCCGGGCGAGACGCGCTTCTACCTCTCGCTCGAGGACGATCTGCTGCGCCTGTTCGGCGGCGAGCGCATCACGAACCTCATGGACCGCATGAACCTCGACGAGGACACGCCCATCGAGAACAAAATGCTCTCGAAGTCCATCGAGAACGCACAGACCAGCGTCGAGTCCCGCAACTTCCAGTCCCGTAAGGCGACGCTTGAATACGACGACGTGATGAACAAGCAGCGCGAGATCATCTACGGGCAGCGCAAGCAGGTGCTCGACGGCCGCAACCTCAAGGATACCATCTTCGGCATGATCCGCAGCGGCATTTCCAATCAGGTCACGCTCCACTCCGGCGAGCACGGTAAGCTCGACGAGGACGGCGTGCGCGAGATCCTCGGCAGCCTCGAGGGTATGTACTTCCCGCGCGGCATGGTCACCGAAACGCCCGCCGAGCTCGCCGCCATGGGCGAGGACGAGCTGACGGAGCTGTTCTTCAACGCCGCCGTCACCACCTACGAGCGCAAGGAGGAGGCCGTCACCTCCCCCATCATGCGCGAGCTTGAGCGCGTGGTGCTGCTGCGCGTGGTCGACGAATACTGGATGGACCATATCGACGCCATGCAGGAGCTGCGTCAGGGCATCCGCCTGCGCGCCTACGCGCAGGTCAACCCCATCGACGCCTACAAGAAGGAATCCCTCGAAATGTTCGAGGAGATGATCTCCGCCATTCAGGACGAGACTGTGCGCCGCATCTTCTCCGCCCGCATCAAGAGCGAGGCCGAGGTCAAGCGCGAGCGCGTGGCCGAGGGCATCGTCGCCACCACTGCGGGCGACGGCAGCGTGAAAAAGCAGCCGCGCAAGGTGCAGAAGATCGGCCGCAACGACCCCTGCCCCTGCGGCAGCGGAAAAAAGTATAAGCAATGCTGCGGACGGTAACGGACGCAGCCTGCTGATACGCGGCATACGAGCGGTTGCCGCGTCAGCGGCGAGCGAGCTGCCATCCGGCATTTTTTGCGCTGCGCGGCAGCGCGGAAAATAAGCAGTGCTGCGGACGGTAAAAACAAAAGGGGGTATTCTCTTTCCGAAAGAGAATACCCCCTTTGAAACCCCAAGAGAACGCAAGGGGCGCCGCCCCTTGACCCTCGATCTGCCGATGTCATATTACCTGTCGGCAACGGTATGCACATGTTTTTTTGAAACGATCTGACCTACTTCTCTTTCCGCTCAGCCGCTCCTGCGGTGGGATGGGGCAAGAGGACGTCACGCAAATAAATTCGCATCGGTCAGGCACACAGGGGGCGCTGAATATGGTCGAGTCAAAAATCTACATTGGGCTGAACGATCTGTCGACGAACACACAGCTCTTTGAAAACGAAAAGTATATCAGGGTGCTTCGTAATGTATGCTATTCCTACAAAGTGCCTTTTTCCTTTCAGGTGCAGGAGGGCGGGTATATTTACGAAAACGGAGAATACGCCCGGGAGACCAGTCTGGTCCTCACCCTGATCGACGTTGACAAGACCGTTGTGAATGACATTGCCAAGGACCTGTGCGCCTTCTTCCATCAGGAGTCTGTTCTGGTCACCGAAAGTCATCTGCAGGCACATTTCGTTCGCGAAACATTGGAATGCGGCGGTGAGGAAACCCTGTGAGGTGATCGGGCAAGTCAGGATCATTGGAGGGTATGAATGAATCAGCACGGGATTTTCAAAAAGTGGCTTTGGGCCGGAGTGATGGGAATTTTAACCATTCTGCTTTGCCTGATCGTTTCCGATGATTTATTGGGACTAAATTCCCCTCCCGCACGGAGTCAGATGGGGCATTATGTTTTCTGGGTAAGCCTGATCGGTTTGCCGTTGTTATTTTACAAGTTCGTTTCTTGGCGGTATACATTGCTGAATATCCCCCTTTATTTTTTACTCTACTTTCCTGTCTATGAGCTGTGCGGCCTTAAACATACCCATTTATTTCTCCAAACAGGTGGATTTATCAGTTTTCCGGTATGGTTCGGAGCAATATTGGTCACTGCCTGTTTTTGGGGGATACAAAGCCTTGTATATCTGATCTGCCATATCGCTTTTCATTTATTGAAAAAGCAGCAATAGCTTTCCATTCACCGCAGCTCCGCCGTGCCGTGCGCGGCAAATTTCCCCGCGCCGCAGGCGCGAAAGGAGGTCCCTTATGTCCTTTACCGAGCACAACGTCAACGGCGTGATCTTCGACACCGCCGGCACGCTCTCCGTCGGCGGCGTGCGCCACGCCTTCACCACCCGTCACGGCGGCGTGAGTCCCGCGCCGTTCGACTCGCTCAACCTTGCGAGCAACCGCGGCGACCGTGAGGAGAACATCCTCGAAAACTACCGCCGCCTCGGCGCCGCCGTCGGCTTCGACGCCTCGCGCGCCGTCGGCTGCCGCCAGATCCACTCCGACCTCGTGCGCGTCGCGCGGGAGGAGGATGCCGGCAAGATTCGCTGGGACGAGCGGCCCTACGACGCCGACGCGCTCATCACGAACGTGCCGAACCTGCCGCTCTTTGCCTACGGCACGGACTGCTGCATGATCACGGTCTACGACCCGACCTCGCGCTCCATCGCCGCCATCCACGCCGGCTGGCGCGGCACGGCAAGCGGCATCGTGCTC
>URWG01000193.1 GCA_900551495.1 uncultured Eubacteriales bacterium | reverse complement strand
CCACCGAGGCTTGGCCGCCGTCACGCGATGGGTCAGGCTTAAATTTGCTGCCATGAATCTGAAAAAGCTGGCAAATTGGAGTTGGAAAAACTCCTTTTCCCGGTTTATATTCGTTTATTGTTTCCCAAATTGCAAGAAATCCCCTGCTTTCGTCACTTGAAAGCAGGGGTTCTTTGACAGTCTGATGGGGGTCAGGATTAAAAATCCTGACCCCCACGTTTGTTATGGAACTTCATTTTTTTCAACTCTTAGCATAAACACTTATCATAGCAGAATTTCTTTACATATAGTACGCCGTGTCGGTTGTGAAGAACCACAGTACGCGTTGTTTGACGGGGAGGTTGAAGATTTCCGAAAGGGCTCTGCTATAGGCATCGAGCTGCCCGCAGTAGAATTCGGCGCGTTCCGCCTCCCCGCCCGTGCGGATTCGGTCGGATTTGAAGTCCAAAATCACAATGCCGTCCGCCTCCACGAGGCAGCAGTCCGTTACGCCCTGCAGGAGCACCTGCTCGCCGGCAAGCTGCGGGTCATAGCGCCCTGCATCCTCTAAAACGGAAAATTTGAATTCCCGCACGAGATTCGGTGCATGGAGCACCCGCTGCCCCAGCTCCGAGGCAAAAAACGCCGCGATCCGCTTCGGATCGACCGCTTCGTACTGCTGCTGTGTCAAAAGCTTGCGCTCAAGGAGCCGCAAAAGCTCGGAACGGATCTCCTCCGAATTGCCGCAGTGCTCATAGCGCAGATACTGCATCGCAAGATGGATCGCAGTGCCGCGTTCGCTCGGTGTCAGCGCGGAGCGGTCAAAGGAGGGGCGGTCAAAGCGCAGCGGCAGCCGCGTCTGCTCCGCCGATTCCTCATCGAGCGTCCGACCCTTGAGCTGGGTCGCGGTGAGCTTACTCGGCGCAGCCGAAGCGGCGGCGTGGCGGTCGTCGGTATGCAGATACGGCAGTGTCTGCTCCGCCTCCCGCTGTCGCTCGGTCTGTGCACTACGATGTTCTGGGCGTACCGCCTCATGGATCTCTATCCGCCACGGAAATTCGGAAACGCCGCGTCGTTCGGGCGCACCGCCGACAGAAAAGAGTGCTCCTGCCTCCGTCCGCGTCAGCGCCGTCATCAGGACCCAATCCGCCATGGAGCCCGCATTTTCACTCGGGGTGTCGCTCTCGTCCAAAAGCTGCACCAGCGAGCGCAGCTTCCGCTCCGTTGCACGCGAACAGCAGGTCATGACCATGCGATACTGCGCACGGGTCATTGCGACATACAAAACGCGCAGCTCCTCGGACATATTCTGCTTGCGGATGCGGTCGGAAATTGCCGCGCGAGCGATCGTCGGGTATGAGACGCGCCTCACGGGGTCATAGCACATCGCACCGATACCGAGCTGTGGGTCAACCAGCACAGGCTCGGTAGAATCCATGATATTGAATTGCTTGGAAAGGTCGGCAAGAAATACCACCGGGAACTCCAAGCCCTTGGACTTGTGCATCGTCATCAGACGCACCGCACCCGCCGTCTGCTCCGCGTCGCCGCCGAGACCCTTTGCACGCAGCGCTTCAAGGTACTGTAAAAAGTCAGAAAGTCCGAAGCGCTCACCGTTTTCGAATCGATCCGCCAGTCCGACGAACAGTTCAATGTTCTTTCGCCGCTGTCCGCCGCCGTCCATCGCACCGTAGATCGCGCGAAGGTGCAGTGCATCGTCCGCCGCATCGAGAAGCTGCCGCATATCGCCCTCCCGCGCCGCCTGCCGCAGGTCGGAAAGCCGTTCGCAGAGCGTCCGATGCTCCTGTGACTGCTCGAGCGCATCAAAGAGGTCCCCGCTGCGGCAGCTTGCACGCAGCAGCGCCAGCTCCTCTGCCGTGCAGCCGAACACCGGCGACATCAGGACGGTCAGCAGCGGAATATCCTGGTGCGGATTGTCCAAGATTTGCAGCAGCGCCAGCAAAAAACCGACCTCGTCTGCGGCAAAAAGGTCGTCACTGCCGCAGACGCAGCGAATCCCATGGCGGCGAAGCGCGGTCAGATAGGTACTCGCCTTGCCCGAGAGCGAACGCATCAGGATCACGATGTCCTCCGCTCGGATCGGACGCAGCTCCGTCTCGGAGGCGGGGATCATCGTGCCGTCATGCAGCATTGCTTCAATACGGGCTGCGACAAATTCCGCCTCGACCTCATCGCGTCCGATCGGCGGGTAAGCAGGCAGCGTGTCCATATTCACATAGTACAGCTCGACCGCCGGCGAGCCCATCTCCGCAAAGCTGCGGCGCGGGTGGAGAGCCTCCGCATCGCCGTAGTACAGCCCGCCGACCTGCGGCGTCATCGTCAGGCGGAAAACCGCATTCGCAGCCGACAGGATCTGCGGGTGCGAGCGGAAGTTGTCCGACAGCAGGATTCGCGCCGGTTCCCCCTCCGCCGCGTTTTCCTCGTCGGCGTAGGTATTGTATTTGTCAAGGAAGATCGTCGGGTCCGCCATGCGGAAGCGATAGATCGACTGCTTCACGTCGCCGACAAAGAACAGATTTCTCCCGTCGCGTGAAATACCGCGGAAGATGGCATCCTGCACAGCGTTGGTGTCCTGGTATTCGTCGATCATAATCTCGGCGAAACGCCCCGCGATCTCGCGTGCATAGGCGGGCGGGGGCGTTCCCCC
>URWG01000192.1 GCA_900551495.1 uncultured Eubacteriales bacterium | reverse complement strand
GTTGTCATGTGTGTTGCAAGCGCTACCGTTCAACACCGTAGGGGCAATGATCCATCACCCGCAGATGGCACCTTCGTTCCATGCGTAGGGCGGGCTTCCCTAAACCCGCCCTACGAGTTCTATCGGCGGTGCTTGTGTATGGGTCAAATCGTGCGGACGTGCGGGATGAGGTCGAGGGTAAGCGGCGAACCGACAAAGCCGTAATTTTTCAGCAGCCGCAGCGCAGCGGGAGGTATCGCCGCGTCGGACAGCTCCAGCCGTTCCGCGCCCGCCGACCGCAGCGGACAGATCGCCTCGCCGAGAAGCTGCGGCGAAAGCCCGATGCCGCGCTGTGCCTCAAGCAGCCCGAAAAAGGAAAGTCTCCCGACCCTGCCGTAAAGCTCCGTTGCCAAAATGCCGACGGGGTTCTTACCGAGCTGGGCAATTTTTACCGTTTGTCCCAAATTCGGGACAAAGCCGAGCGCCTCAAGCAGCGGCGCGTCCGTCGGCTCTGCGGGACGGTACCACATATTGAAATCGCGCGTTGCATCGTTGCGCCACCAGCGTTGCTTCCCGACGGTCGAAATCTCGTAGGGAAGGTGCGAGGCGTCCTGTAAAAAGTCTGCCGTAAAGCGCCCGTCCTCCCAAAACAGACGGGAGACGGCGGTGTTCTCGCTGTGACCGACGGTGCCCTCCTCGTTCGGGAAGAACAGCGTCTGCAAGACCCCGCGCAGCACCATGCCGTGCGAGAAGATTGCGACGGTCTTGCCCTCGTTTTTGCGCACGACCTCGTTCAGCGCCGCGAGGAACCGCCCGGTATACGCCTCAAACGGCTCGCTTCCCTCGGCGCGCCAAATGCGCGGACGGTGGGAAAAATTATAGCTGCTCTCATGATCGAGCCGGTCGAACTGTCCGAACGGGCAGTCCTCCCAAACGCCGCAGTTCATCTCGCGGAAGCGCGGGTCGGTGTGCAGCGGCAGCCGCTTGGGTCGGCAGATCGCCGAAGCCGTGGTCTGCGTGCGGACCAGGTCGCTGGCGTAAACCGCATCGATTGGGATGTCCGCGAACCGCTTTGAGAGCGCCGCGATTTGACGCATCCCGTTTGGCGTGACGTTGGAGTTGTACTGACCGTGGAGGCGGCGGAAAACATTCCCCTCCGCCTCTGCGTGTCGAATCAGATAGATTGTTGTCATAGAATCACCGTAAATTTGGAAATGTCGCGGCGCATTTTCTCCGCAGCCGCCTTTGCATGGTCGAGATAGTCCGTGCCGTCGCTCTCCGCCCTCTGCCACGCGCAGATGATACTGCGGGAGGCGGAGATGATCGCGCCGTGACCGAAGCGGTCAAAGGCGAATCGGACATTTTTCGCCGTGCCGCCCTGTGCGCCGTACCCGGGCACGAGGAAGAACAGTCGGTCGTATTTTTCGCGCAGCAGGCGCATTGTCTGCGGGAAGGTCGCGCCGACGACCGCACCGATTTCGCTGTAGCCGTTTTTGCCGAACAGATCGACGCTCCAGCGCATCGCAAGGTCCGCCATCGCCGTGTAGATCACGCGGTCGCCGGAGAGCAGATCCTGCACCTCACGGGAGGATTTGTTCGAGGTCTTGAGCAGGAGGAAGATGTTTTTCCCTTCCCTCTTGCAGTAGGGCAGGAAGGGCTTCACGCCGTCGCTGCCGAGATAGGGGTTGACCGTCAGCGCGTCGCAGGCGTACAGCCGATGGGACGTCTCGCCGACGGAGACCGCACCGAACATCGCCTGCGCGTAAATCTCGGCGACATTGCCCACGTCGCCGCGCATGGAGTCGATCAGGACATAGTAGCCGCGCTCCTTGGCGTAGCGACTGATTTTCTGCATTTGGGCGATCCCGTCCGCACCGAGGGCTTCAAAGCAGGCGCTCTGAAGCTTCACCGCCGGCACCAGCCCGCACAGCGCGTCGAGCAGCTCCGTGCAGAAGCGGTAATAGGCGGCAGCAGCACCCGCGAGCGTCTGCCCGTGCTCCTCGTAGGCATCGCGCAGAATATGCTGCGGCAAAATGGGCAGATACGGGTCAAGCCCCAGCATCACGGGGTTTTTTACCGCACGAATCTGTTCCTGCAAAACGTCGATAGACATGGAAAAAACCTCCCGAAGCAATGAATTTTTCTGTCAGACTGTCTAAATAGTCACGGCTGTCACTGCGAAGTCACAGGGGGCTTTTGCGGACATGCCGACAATAATATTATTGTATCACAAAAATCCCGTGCGGAAAAGACGATTTTCGACATTTGCCGCAATTTTGCAAGATTTTCACCGCAGTGGGAAAGATAAGGACGCCCGAATGGGAAAATCGTATGCAAAAGGAGGAAAAATCATGCAGGTCAAGGGCTTTTTGCTGACGCTGGGCTTGGGCATGGCGGCAGGCGGTGCGGTCGCGCTGATGCTCCCGCAGCAGTCAAAGGTGCGCAAAACCGCGCAGAAGGCGGTCGATACCATGGAGCAGAGCATTTCGGACATGATGAGCTGAGGAAGCTCCGAAGCACGGGGCGGGACGGGGAAAAAGCAGCCCGACCCGCCCTCAAAATCACCGCTTGCAATTCGTTCGCCGAAATGATACAATATATACTGTGCCGTCGGACGGGCAAGGTCTGCGGCGTGATACCAGAATCTGTTAAAAAGCTTGAAAAGCTTTTTAT
>URWG01000191.1 GCA_900551495.1 uncultured Eubacteriales bacterium | reverse complement strand
CTACAGCTACAATGTGGACGAGTACGGCATCGCGCTGGCGCAGGCGCACGGCTGCGGTCTGACGCCGGAGGAATTTGAGGCAAAGATCGCCCACCCGACCGACTTTGAGCCGTCCTACGCGTGGAATGCCGCCGAAGCGATCTGCAATAAGCTCGGCCTCACCATCAAGAGCATTTCGCAGAAGCACGTCCCCTGCATCATCGACAAGGACATTTACAGCGAAACGCTTGGCAAGGAGATCAAGGCGGGCAGCGCCATTGGTATGTCGGCGGTCGTCACCATCGAGACCATGCAGGGCGTTACCGTTGAAGAGGAGACCATCGGCAAGGTCTACGGACCGGACGACGGCGATCTGTGCGACTGGGAGATCTTCGGCGAGCCGAAGACGGAGTTCCACGTCGTGAAGCCCGCGACCGTCGAGCACACCTGCGCCACGGTCGTCAACCGCATCCCGTCCCTGATCCGCGCCCCCGCCGGCTATGTCCCCTGCGATCAGCTCGAGCCGGTCGAGTATCTCGCTTATCCGATGGAATACTATTGCTGAGCAGAGCAGCGCACAGCAGAAGGTATGCAGCGAAAAGTCCGTATTGGTCAATAGGCCGATACGGACTTTTTATATAATAGAGATAGCAGTAGAAGTGCGTTGTTCCATTGCTTTATGATGCGGGTCGGCACGGAGCGGAACAAGCTATGTCTTTTTTGTCGGTTTAGTGTTTGTAACAGCAGAAAGTTTCTGCCCCACTTGGCTGTTTTTGTTCTAAGATTGTTCTAAAGAATAATCGAGAAATGCGTTTTGCCCATACGATTTATTCCGTGTTTTCTTGTGTTGACTCGTACCGCCGCTTCCCCACAAAGCCCTGAAACGACAGCGTTTTTGCGGCATGAGCTAATATATACCGGTACAGGGAGATACTGCCTAAAACGACACGAAAGGCTTTCAGGTTCTAGTGTCCTTCACGGACGTGCGGGTTCAAGTCCCGCCTCGCGCACCATGATTGATCCTTGAAAGCATTGAGCTTTCAAGGATTTTTTCTTTTCTTATCCGCCTCTACCCTTATTTTTACCCTTTATACCTTGGTCACACTATGGATATTATGTATGTACTCCGTGCGTATTATCGGTCAGCACCCACTTGACTTGCCCGATCCGCCGCCGTATAATCAGGACAAATTTCAACTGCAAAGGAGCAAGAGCATGAATAAGACCAACACTCCGTTCCGTTACGACTACGTCGGCAGCTTCCTGCGCCCCGCGGCACTCAAGCAGGCGCGCGCCGACTTTCAGAGCGGCAGGATCGACGCCGCAGCGCTCAAAGCCGTGGAGGACGACGCCATCCGCGATCTCGTCGCCAAGCAGAAAGCGGCGGGTTACCACGTCATCACCGATGGTGAGTTCCGCCGCGCAACTTGGCACCTCGATTTCATGTGGGGCTTCCACGGCGTCGGCCACACACCGACCAAGACCGGACTTCCGTTCCAGGGCGAGGCCGCGATGCTTGACGACACCTATCTTACGGGAAAGGTGAGCGTGGACGAGCATCCCTTTGTCGAACACTTCCGATTTGTCAAGGCGCTTGAGGACGAGAACACCGTCGCCAAGCTGACCATTCCCGCGCCCGCGCAGTTTTTGGAGCAGATGGTCATGCCCTTTGCGATGGAGAATACAAAGAGGTTCTACCCCTCCGTGCAGGAGCTGATGGATGACCTCGCCGCAGGCTACCGCAAGGTCATTGCAGACGTGTACGCCGCAGGCTGCCGCAATCTCCAATTTGACGATTGCAGCTGGGGGATGCTGGTCGATCCGCGCGCCTGCATGATCTTCGACACCGACGCCAAGGGTCTCGAGGAGATCAAGGAGCAGATGTTGACCGTCAACAACATGGCGATCAGCGGTAAGCCGGACGACCTTGTTATCAATACGCACGTCTGCCGCGGCAACTTCCACTCGACCTATGCCAGCTCCGGCGCGTATGACAGCGTGGCGAAAACGCTGCTTGCGCGTGAGAATGTCAATGCCTATTACCTCGAGTTTGACGACGCGCGCAGCGGCGGCTTCGAGCCGTTGGCCTCTGTGAGTGGAGAGAAGAAGGTCGTGCTCGGTCTTGTGACGACCAAACGCCCCGAGCTGGAAAGCAAGGACGCGGTCATCGCGCGCATCCACGAGGCGGCAAAGTACCTGCCGCTCGACCGCCTGTGCCTGAGTCCGCAGTGCGGCTTCGCCAGCTGCGAGATCGGCAACAAGCTGACGGAAGCGCAGCAGTGGGCCAAGCTCGCGCTGGTCAAGGAGATCGCCGAGGAGGTCTGGGGTTGAGCAAAATGCTGTTGGGCAGGCCGCGCGGGCAGATGTCGGAATCCATGCTGACGGCGGCGTTCATCATTCTCTCCGGCGGCCTGCAGGACGCCTATACCTATCTCTGCCGCGGCAAGGTGTTTGCCAACGCGCAGACAGGCAACATCGTGCTCTTCAGCGCCTATCTTTTCGATGGTGACTGGACGCACAGCCGACGCTATCTTGTGCCGGTGCTCTCGTTCATGCTGGGTATTTTCGTGGCTGAGTGTATTCATCGGCATTTCAAGCACATGGAGAGGGTACACTGGCGGCAGCTCATTCTTTTGGCGGAGATCGTGCTGCTGTTCCTCGTCGGCTTTCTGCCGCAGGAGGGCAACACGGCTGCCAACGC
>URWG01000190.1 GCA_900551495.1 uncultured Eubacteriales bacterium | reverse complement strand
GTCCGCACCGGCGGGTCACTCCGGCAAGATGGTCGGCTTTACCTGCGAGCGCGTCAAGGGCTACAAGTGCAAGTATGAGCTGTTCGATCTGGAGAAGGTCGCAAACTACGAGAAGAAGGTCCCGCTGGAGTGGATCACCGACGACCACACCAATGTGACCGACGACTTCATCCGCTATTGCCTCCCGCTCATTCAGGGCGAGACGAAGCTCGAATACGAAAACGGTCTGCCCCGCTTTGCCCGCCTGAAGCAGGTATTTGCGAAGTAAATCGGACATTACGCTGCCGCAGGGAAACCCTGCGGCAGTTCTTTTTAATTCATACCTTGTACGGCGTTTTTTCCGTTTTTGCGGAACCTGCGGCGGTTTTTTTCGTCAAAGGAAGCAGTACGCGGAGCGTGCAAAATTCGGTTTACATAATATTACAAATTTGTAAAACTTCGTCATGAAATCGTAGTTGCTTTTTTTGCGCGATTCGGTATAATTATCGTAGGAAGTTAGACCATGCCCGTTTTGGCGTGATTAGGAGATAAGACTATGGGAAAATTTGAAAAAGCCAACCGTCCGCAGGCGCAGGAGGCGGCAAGACGCGCCGAACAGCAGCGCCGTGAGCAGCGCACGCAGCGAAAGGGCACCGATGCGCCCCGTCAGCGCCGCGCCGCACCGAACCGTCCCGACCATGCGCCGTCAACGGCGCAGAGCGTCGCACGGAAAAAGCAGAAAAAGCGCAGCCGTCTGCCCGTTGTGATCGGAATTTTGTGCGCCGCCGTGGTGATCGTCGGCTGCGCCATTGCCTTCCTTTGGCTGCGCGGCGACGACGGCAAGATCGTGAAAAACGTCTTTGTCGCCGGTGTCGATCTGAGCGGCATGACGAAGGAGGAAGCGGCGGAGGCACTGAAGGACGTCACCTTTGACGATAATATGAATGTCCGCCTCTATACCCGCGGCGAGACCTTCCGGACCTACGTCACGACATATGACGTTTCTAAGGAGCAGAGCGTTGACATCTACGGCAAGCCGCTGCAAAACGTGCAGCAGGCGGTCGCCATTCCGAAGGACGACAAGACCGAGCAGACGGACGCGGATGCGCCGCGGGACGAAAACGGCAAGCCCTGCCGTCTCGATCGGAAGCTGACGCTGTTGGCGCAGGACGTCGGTGCGACGCTGGACGTGAACGGCGCGGTCGAGGCTGCCTACCAGTACGGTCGCTCCCTCACCGGCAAAAAGGACAACGAGGAGCGCGTGGACGTGGACGTGTCCAAGTATCTGACCGTCAACGGGACCTATATCCGCGAGGTGCTGACGAGCTATTTGGAGGACACCGTCTGCGAGGGCAGCAAGACAACCGTTGAGGAGGCAAAGACCACCGTCAACGATGCCGACGGCAACCCCAAGCAGGTGGACTGCCTGAAGATTACCCTCGGAACGCTCAAGCGCGACATCGACATCGACGCGCTGTATGACGAGATCGTCGCGGCGTATGTCAGCGGCAATTTCGACCTGCAATACGTCTATCAGGAGGAGCTGCCCGAGCCGATCGACCTCGACAAGCTCTATAAGGATTATCACTGCTCCGCCCCCGTCAACGCCAAGTGCGACGAGGACACCTTTGAGATCACCGACGGCAAGGACGGCTTCGGCTTCCGTATGGCGGATGCCGTCGCAGCCTTTGAAGGCGCAAAGCCCGGTAAGACCGTCACCCTGACGCTGACGGAGCTGAAGCCGCAGTTCACCCGTGAGACGCTGGAAAAGCAGCTCTTCTGCGATACGCTGTCCTCCTTTGACAGCCCCCACGTCTGGAACCCGACCCGTACCCACAACCTTGAGCTTGCCGCCGAAGCGATCGACGGCTACATCCTCAAGCCCGGCGCGACCTTCTCCTTCAATGATGTTGTCGGCGAGCGCACCGCGGAAAAGGGCTACGGCGAAGCGGGTGTCTACGTCGGCGGCAAGACCGAAAATCAGCTCGGCGGCGGCGTCTGCCAAGTCGCCTCGACCCTGTTCTACTGCACGATCAAGGCAAACCTTGAGGTCGTCGAACGCGCCGAGCACCAGTTCACGCCCTCCTATGTCCCGTGGGGCATGGACGCCACCGTTTACTGGGGCTATTTGGACTATAAGTTCCGCAACAACACCGCCTTCCCCATCCGTATCGACGCGTCGGTCTCCGACGGCTTCGTCCACGTCCGCTTTGTCGGCACGGAGACGAAGGAATACACCGTCGAGCTGGACTATGAGGTCACCGATTATTTCAGCGCACAGGAGAAGGTCATCGACATCTCCCCCGATATGCCGAACTATTATAAGTACAGCGGCTACAGCGAGGGCGACGTGATTCAGACCGCCTACGACGGCGCGAACGTCACGACCTATATGTACAAATACGACAAGAGCGGCAAGCTGATCTCCACCGAGATCGTCTGCTACTCCAAGTATGACCGCCGTGACCGCGAGATCGCCCACCTCGTCAAGGAGGAGCCGACGACCGAGCCGACCACGGAAGCCCCGACGACCGAGGCACCGACCACCGAAGCACCCACCACGGAAGCCCCGACCGATCCGCCCACGGAGGCGCCTACCGATCCCCCGACCGAGGAGCAGTCGGATACGTCGGAGCCGTAAACAGCAAACAAACCGGATGCAGCGAAATCGCCGCATCCGGTTCAGACTGTCAAAAAAGTCCGTAATCGTCAAAATCGGTTAACAATTTATGGGG
>URWG01000189.1 GCA_900551495.1 uncultured Eubacteriales bacterium | reverse complement strand
TCACGCCGTAGAGCGGGTCGCCCGCAATGGGGTGTCCGAGGTACGCCATATGGACGCGGATCTGATGCGTCCGCCCCGTCTCCAAGCGGCAGCGCAGGTGCGTGTAGTTGCCGTAGCGGGCAATGACCTCCCAATGGGTCACGGCGCTGCGGCTGTTTTTCTCCGTGACCGCCATGCGCTTGCGGTCGGTCGGGTGTCGTCCTATGGGGGCGTTGACCGTTCCGCTGTCCTCACGAAAGCCGCCGCGCACGATACACTCATAGGTGCGGCGGAGGGTATGGTCCTGAAGCTGTGCGGAGAGGCATTGGTGGGCAAGGTCGTTCTTCGCCACGATCAGAAGTCCGCTTGTGTCCATGTCGATACGGTGGACGATGCCCGGGCGCTGCTCGCCGTTAATGCCGGAGAGCGTGTCGCTGCAGTAGTGCAGCAGGGCGTTGACGAGCGTCCCGTCCTCGTGACCGGCGGCAGGATGCACGACCAGTCCCTTCGGCTTGTTCACGACCAGCACGTCCGCGTCCTCGTAAACAATGTCCAGCGGGATGTCCTGTGCGACCAGTGCGGTCGGCTTGACCTGCGGAAGCGTCAGCGTGTAGACGTCGCCCGCAGCGGTTTTTGCGTTTTTTTTCACGGGCCTTCCGTTGCAGGTGACCAGTCCCTGCTCCAACAGCCGCTGCACGGCGCTTCTCGTCAGCTCCGGCACCGCCTGCGTGAGAAAGAGATCGACCCGCTGCCCCGTCTGCTCAGCCGTCAGTGTCATTTGCGGTATCCTTGCGCGGCTTCTTTTTGCCGTCCGAGATCAGGACGCAGAGGACCAGCGCCGCACAGCCGACGGTGATGAAGATGTCCGCGACGTTGAAGATCGGGAAATCGACGAAATCAAAGCAGATCATGTCCGTGACCGAGCCGCTTGCAAGGCGGTCGATCATATTGCCGATGCCGCCGCCGAGGATCGCGGCAAGGCAAAACAGCTCGGTCGGGCGGGTGATGATCTTTTTCCAAATCAGCACCGCCAGCACCGCGACGAACAGCACCATGACCAGAATGAACAGCCAAAGCTGCCCCTGAAACAGCGACCACGCACCGCCGGTATTCTCGGTGTGGGTCAGGTGGAAGATACCCAAAATGCTCTTGCTCGGCAGCTTGCCCGCTGCGTCGGCGGCAAGGATGAGCTGCTTTGTCCATTGGTCGAGCGCGACGATCGCGGCGGCAAAGACTGCCAAGAGCGAATAGAAAAACGCCTTTTGTTTCATGCTTAAAGCCCCTTGTAACGTTGACTTTCCGCCACGGCAAGCCTGTCGCAGCGGTTGTTTTTTTCGTTTTCGGCGTGCCCCTTGACCCAGTGCCAGCGCACCTCATGCCGTTCCAGCAGCGGCAGAAGCTGCTCCCACAGGTCAACATTCAGCGCGGGCTTTTTGTCGGACTTGACCCAGCCCTTTGCCCGCCAGCCGTAGACCCAGCGCTTGTCCACCGCGTCGAAAACGTATTTGGAATCGGTGTACAGCTCGACGGCGCACGGCTCCTTCAGTGCCCGCAGCGCCTCAATCACGCCGGAAAGCTCCATGCGGTTGTTGGTCGTGTCCGCAGCACCGCCGGACAGCTCCTTTTCCATGCCGTTCCATTCCAGAATCGCGCCCCAGCCGCCGGGACCGGGGTTGCCGGAGCACGCGCCGTCGGTGTAGATGGTAACAGTTTTCATTCGTCCATTTTCAGAACCGCCATGAACGCCTCCGACGGTACCGAGACCGTGCCGAAGGTGCGCATCCGCTTCTTGCCCTCCTTCTGCTTTTCCAGCAGCTTCTTCTTGCGGGTGATGTCGCCGCCGTAGCACTTGGCAAGCACGTCCTTGCGCAGCGCCTTGATGGTCTCGCGGGCGATGATCTTGCCGCCGATGGCAGCCTGAATGGGAATTTCAAACATCTGCCGCGGGATATTCTCCTTGAGCTTTTCGCAGATTTTCCGTGCGCGGGCGTAGGCGTTGTCGGCAAAGAGGATGAACGAAAGCGCATCCACGATCTCGCCGTTGAGCAGAATATCGAGCTTGACGAGCTTCGACGGGCGGAAGCCGTCCATCTCGTAGTCCAGCGAGCCGTAGCCGCGCGTGCGGGACTTCAGCGCGTCAAAGAAATCGTAGATGATCTCGTTGAGCGGCATGAAATAGCGCAGCTCGACGCGGCCCTCGTCCAAGTAGGTCATGTCGCGGTACTCGCCGCGGCGCTGCTGGCAAAGCTCCATGATGTTGCCGACGTATTCCGGCGGCGTGAGGATGCCGGCGCGGACGAACGGCTCCTCGCTGAAGTCAATGTCCGCAGGGTCGGGGTAGTTCAGCGGCGTATAGACCTCGACCGTCTCGCCGTTGGTCTTTGTGACGCGGTAGACGACGTTCGGCGCGGTCGTGATGAGGTCGAGATTGTACTCCCGCTCCAGCCGCTCCATGATGATCTCCATGTGCAGCAGCCCTAAGAAGCCGCAGCGGAAGCCGAAGCCGAGCGCGATGGAATTTTCCTGTGTGTAGCTCATGGATGCGTCGTTGAGCTTGAGCTTTTCCAGCGCGTCGCGCAGGTCGCCGTATTTGCTGCCGTCGGCGGGATAGACGCCGGAGTAGACCATGGGCTGCACGGTCTTGTAGCCCGGCAGCGGCTCGGCGCAGGGGCGCGCCGCCTCGGTGACGGTGTCGCCCACGCGGGTGTCCGCAACGGTTTTGATGGAAGCCGTCAGATAGCCGACCTCG
>URWG01000188.1 GCA_900551495.1 uncultured Eubacteriales bacterium | reverse complement strand
CGGTGTAACGGTTCCCTTTCACACTTTTCCTCCCTCCGAAGCTTCTCGGCGGGCAGTTTTTTGACAGACTGAGTTCTTGCGGGCTTCCCGTAGGAACTCTTTTGTGTTATAATGAAAGGGAAATTCTGCTGCGGCGCGCGGCACCGGGCAAAAAGAGGAGAGAAGAATATGAAACGTGTGCTGAGCATTGCGCTCTGTCTTTCACTGCTGCTGAGCGTTTGGCTCCCGACTGTTTCGGCGGCGGATACCGAGGGCATCTGCGGCGAGAATCTGACGTGGCGGCTGGACGGAGACGGGACCCTGACGATTTCGGGGACGGGTGCAACGGAGGATTTCTCTGCCGCCGCTCCTTGGGCTGCATATAAAGCGCAGATCAAGTCCGCAGTTGTGGGCGAAGGGGTGACGCGCCTCGGCAGCTGCGCCTTTTCTGCCTGCGGGAATTTGACGAGCGTCTCCCTGCCGAGCAGTCTGACCGAGCTCGGAGACGAGGTGTTCCGTGCCTGCCACTCGCTGAAGCATATTACGATTCCGAGTGGGGTAACGCGGCTCGGCGACCGTGCGTTTTTTGCCTGCTCGGGGCTGACGGAGGTGCAGCTTTCGGCGAAGCTGGAACGCATCGGCGGGTATGCGTTTGAAAGCTGCACGGCGTTAAGGCAGATCGAGCTTCCGCAGGGTGTGACGGAGCTTGCCGCCGGTGCCTTCAAGGGCTGTACCGCGCTGGAGTATATTGAGCTGCCGAGCAGCATGACGCATGTGACGGCAAGCCTCTTTTATGAATGCGAGAGTCTGAAAAGCGCGGTGCTGCCGGACAGTATCGAGAGCATTGCGTCGGAGGCGTTTTCCTACAGCGGCTTGGAGAGCATTTCCGTTCCGGCAAGCGTAAAAACGGTGTATCAAACCGCATTTCAGGAGTGCTTTGCGCTGAAAAAGGCGGAGATTGCGGCGGAGGAGGTCGGAACTGCCGCCTTTTTGGACTGCTGGGCGCTCAAAAACGTCACGTTCGGCAAGACGGTGAAAAAGCTCGGGAAAAATGTATTCGGCGGCTGCACGGCTCTGACCGACGTTTCATTTTCGGGCACGAAGCCGGAGCTTGCGGATAATTCCTTTAACGAGGTGACGGCGACGGTCGGGTATCCCGAGGAGGCAAACAACGCAGTAACGTGGACGGACGAGGCGCGGCAGAATTACGGCGGTGAACTGACATGGGAGCGGCGGCATGACCTCAAGTACGTTTCGGCAGAGGCGCCGACCTGCACCGAGACGGGAAATTCCGAATATTGGAACTGCTTGGTCTGCGGAAAGTGCTTTGCCGATGCGATGTGTGAGACGGAGATGACAAACCCGACGCTGCCCGCGCTGCCGCACATTTGGGACGAGGGTAAGGTTACAAGCGCTGCGACAACCGAAGCGGAGGGGATTAGGACCTTTACCTGCTCGCGCTGTGAGCGGACAAGAACCGCGCCGATCGCCAAGCTCCCGTCCGAGACGTCACTCGCTGAGGGTGTCTGCGGCGAGAGCCTGACGTGGCGGCTGAGTGATAACGGTGTCTTGACGATCTCGGGCAGCGGAAAAATGACGGACTACGCAAGCCGCGGACCGTGGTCGGCGCACAGAGACAAAATTACCTCCGTTGTTGTCGCGGCGGGCGTCGAGTCCGTCGGGAAGCGAGCCTTTGCGGACTGTACGCAGCTGAAAGCCGTCGAGCTTCCCGGCAGCCTGACTACGATCGGCAGCGAAGCGTTTTCCTCCTGCACCGCCCTGACGAGCCTTACCGTCCCGAAAAATGCGGTGCGCATCGGCGAAGAGGTGTTTTACGGCTGCGAAGCCTTACGCGGCGTATGGGTCGATGCGGAAAACGCAGCGTATTGCTCCGATAATTTCGGCGTTGTGTACAACAAGGAAAAAACGGCGCTGGTATATGTTCCGACCATGGCGGAGCTGGGCGACTATGCGATCCCCGGCAGCGTAACGGACATTGCGCCGTACGCGTTCGAGTGCCGCCTCGGCTTGACGGGGGTGCGCATTCCCGAGGGCGTGACGGGCATCGGCGAGCTTGCCTTTTACGGCTGTACCGCGCTGAAAAGCGCCGTGATTCCGTCGAGCGTGGCAAGCGTCGGGGAAAGCGCGTTTAACGGCTGCACGGCGCTGGCGAGCGTATGCTTCCTCGGCGACGCGCCGGAGCTCGGCTATATGGCGTTTCAAACCTATGACGCAGACAAAAATGAGGATGTCAATATCCGCGGATTGACGCTCTACTATATCGAGGGCAAAGCGGGTTGGTCCGCACCGACCTTCGGCGAGGAGGAATATCCTACCGCGACGTGGGACGGCGTGAATGTTCCGCTGCCGTCGCACGAGCACAAATACCGTGCCGTCGTGACCAAGCCGACGTGCACGGAGGGCGGATACACGACGTATACCTGCAGAATTTGCCGCGATCGGTACGTGGGCGACCCGACGCCGCCGCGCGGACACAATATGGTGCTTGATGAGGAGGTCGCGGCGACCTGCACAAAGCCCGGGCTTTCGATCGGCACGCATTGCGTCGTGTGCAAGGAGGTCTTTTTGGAGCAGACAGTCGTTGCGGCGCTCGGTCATGCGTGGGACAAAGGTAAGGTCACGACCGCGCCGACGACCGAAAAAGAGGGCGTCAGGACCTTCACCTGTACGCGGTGCGAGCTGACAAGGACCGAACCGATCGACAAGCTGCAAGGCACCGTGTCCTTCA
>URWG01000187.1 GCA_900551495.1 uncultured Eubacteriales bacterium | reverse complement strand
CCTTCAGCGCCGGTGTTTCCTCGTAGTGCTGCTGGATGCGTTCGATGATCTCCAGTGCCTCCATGGCTTACCTCACCGAGCGCTTGCGGCGCATCATTTCGCGCCAGTCCAGATCGCCGCGCTGCAAGCCCAGAATGAGCATTTCCGCAGAGGCGAGGTTCGTGGCAACGGGGACATTGTGCGTGTCGCACAGGTGAATGGTCTGAACGATCTGCTGATCCTCCCACGGGTCGATGTTGTTCGGGTCGGTGAACATCAGCACGAGATCGATCTCGTTATAGGCAATGCGGGCATCGACCTGCTGGTGTCCGCCCTGATTGTGAGACAAAAACAGGGTGATCGGCAGACCGGTCGCCTCGGCAACCAGCCGTCCGGTCGTCGCCGTGGCGGACAGATTGTGCTTGGAAAGGATGCTCTTGTACGCCGTGCAGAACTGCACCATAAGCTCCTTCTTCTTATCGTGAGCAAGCAATGTAATATTCATACTCTCACCTCTCAAAGTTTCATCAGCGGCAGCATCTCGCCGCAGAGCCGCCGCGAAATTCGCAGACAGGCCTCGGCAGCGCCGCCGTCGGTCGCAAAAATCAGCGCGGTGCCCTCCGCGGCGGCAAGCAGCACGTCCGGATCCTCCGGAATCACGCCCAAAAGCGGCAGACCCACCTCGTCCATCATGTCGTCCACCGTCATTTCCAGTCGTCGGAACATTCGCTTCCGCACACGGTTGACCACGAGGTACAACCCGCGCTTTCCGTCGAGCTGCAGGAGGTCGGCGGTGTGCGCCGCGTCACGCATGGATGCAAGATCTGGCGTCGTGACCGTCAGACAGCGGTCGGCGTAGCAGGTGGCAAGGCGGAAGCCGATGCCCAAGCCGGCGGGCGCGTCGATCAGACAGAAGTCAAATTCGCGCTTTGCCTGTTTCAGCAGCTCGCCGAAGCGCTCTATGTCAATGCGGCTCTCGCTCTCGCGGACGGGCGCGGTCAGCAGGAACAGCTTTTCCAGCACGGGATGCACCGCCGCGTCACGCAGGGTACAGACCCCGTTCATCACGTCGGAAAACGAGGCGACGGAAAGGTCCGCCATGCCGAGCGCGATGTCAAGATTCCGCAGCCCGACATCCGCGTCAATGCACAGCACGCGCTTGCCGCAGGCTGCCAAGCACGCGGCAACGGTCGCGCAAACGGTCGTTTTGCCCGTTCCGCCCTTGCCGGAGATCACCGCAATCGCTTCGCCCATGCGCAGCCCTTCCTTTCCTATCGGGATTCACCCTTAGTATAATGGATTGCGGCGGATATTTCAACAAGGAATTTCTCCGTTTCGCGCAATTCTCCGCTTACCGTCGCGGAAAACGAGGCAAAAAGCAGAGGCTTCACCTCCTGTTTTACCCAAAAAGGCGAAAAAGCAGACGTTTCTGTTGTCCTGCCGCAATTTTGGTGCTATAATCGTTTTGAAAAACGGGAAGGGCGGTCGAAACAGCATGGCGATCTCCAATTATGACCTCACGCGCAATCGGGTGCGCGGAGAGTTTCTGAAGTACGATCAGCAGCGAATGATCGACAAATTTTCGCTCGCGCACGACAAAAGCTATCTTTATGTTACGATGCTGCGCCGCGACTACCGCATTGACCGCAGCACGGGCGTGATCGAGTGGTCGGGCGACGGCTTTGCCACGCACTTCGAGGCGGATTTCAATTCCTCCCTGACGATCTGCGACGTGCTGTGCGATTCCAAGGACGGTGCGGCGCTCTCGGGACGGTATTGCGGCGTGCGGAGCCTGAGAGGGACGGTCAAGTCGGGCGGGCTGGGCGACGAGCTGTTTCAGAGCAGCGCCGACGCCTTCAACGGGCACACGGACGCGCTGCGGGAAGCCTGCCGGCGCTTCGGCACGCTCATAACGCTCTCGGGCGACGTGGCGGCACGGCTCGATGCGTTTCCGTTTTTGCCGGTCATTTTGCAATTTTGGGAGGCGGATGAGGACTTTCCCGCCGCGCTGAAATTCCTGTTTGACGAAAATATCCTCGATTTCATGCGTTTTGAAACGGTCTTTTACCTTATGGGACACATCCTCGACAGAATTCGGGAGGTAATGTAGCGCTTTGCCGATATATTTCGGCTGGAGTTGGCTGAAGGTAGGGGAGGAACTACGACGACCTGTCACCGACAGGTCACTTTGGTTTACATAAAACCTTTGCAGCGTGCTGTTGCATCGGCAGCTTATTGCAATTATTCAACTCCGACACCCCGTGTGCTAAACAAAATACCATCCCAAATGGGATGGTATTTTTATTTGTCAAGTGGATACGGAAAAGATGGATTTGCGTCCCGCACAGACGGATTCGTACCCTCGAAAAGGATTCTTGTGAAATATTTTGCTGACGCAAAATGTGAAATAAGCGCTGTCGCGCTTGTGAAATTTTTCGCTCACGCGGAAAGTGAAATGAAATCCATCCACCGCCGCAGCGATTTCACACGCCGTAAGCGTATTTTACACCGCGAAGCGGTATTTCACTCATCCGCGAAGATGAATTTCACTGAAAAAAGCACTTGCTTTAGCAAGTGCTTTTTCTGGTGCGCGAGGCGGGAGTTGAACCCGCACGTCCGGAGTGGACACTAGAACCTGAATCTAGCGAGTCTACCAATTCCACCACTCGCGCATGTGCTCTATTTCGATTGCTCAGATAATATAGCACAGATTACGGAGCTTGTCAATCCTTTTTTTGCGTTTCTCCGCAAAAGAGCGACAAAATCCGTTTTATACTGATTCCTGATTAAAATATTTCATCAAGAATCCCATGTGCTACGCACACTCGCATCGTGCGA
>URWG01000186.1 GCA_900551495.1 uncultured Eubacteriales bacterium | reverse complement strand
GGGCGCCTGCGGCGTTCTGCCGGCGGTGCTGCTGCCGCTGTGCAAATATGAGGAGCTGACGCAGCACCAGCTGCTCGAGGCGCTCTACGTCGCCGCAGGCATCGGCTCGGTCATCGCCTACAAGGCGAGCATCGCGGGCGCGTCCGGCGGCTGTCAGGCGGAGATCGGCACGGCGTCCGCCATGGCGGCGGGCGCGCTCGTCGCCCTGCGCGGCGGCGAGGGCGAGCAGATCGGTCACGCGGTGGCGATGGCGCTCAAGAATCTCATGGGTCTTGTCTGCGACCCCGTCGCGGGACTGGTCGAGGTGCCCTGCGTCAAGCGCAACGTCATCGGCGCGGTCAACGCCGTGAGCGCGGCGGATATGGCGCTCGCGGGCATCGAGAGCCGCATCCCCGTCGATGAGGTCATCGACGCGATGGGCGAGGTCGGGCGGCGTATGCCGGTCGAGTTCCGCGAAACGGCGCTCGGCGGCCTTGCCGCCACGCCGACCGGCGAACGGCTCAAGCGCGAGCTGACGGCCAAACGCGAAAAGCAATGAACCGCAGAAAGGAGAACGCTGCCATGCAATATCTGCTCGTCGGCTTTACGGTCTGGGTCATCACATTTTTTGTCATTCGCCATACGCACAGGAAATAATCGGAAAAGAGAGCAACGGACAGCGGCGCAAAGCATACGCATAGGGACTTCCTGCCCCGACATAGGGTGAGGGGAGGAGTTGATGTATATGCTTTCCGCTGCCGTTTGGCTTTTGTGCAACAGCCTGTTTTTCTCCCTGCGCCTTGCCGGCAATCCCGGCTCATTCCCGCGCCCGCTCTCCGCCGCCGAGGAAAAGGAGTATTTGGAACGCTTCGCTGCGGGCGACCTTGAGGCGCGCAACGTGCTCATCGAGCACAACCTGCGTCTTGTGGCGCACATCGTGAAAAAGATGTGTTCCAAAATGCAAATCTCTCCCGTGAAAAAGTGACTGAAGCGGTCTGCCCCAGCCTTAAATAGAGTTCCAGATCAATTCGCTGTTTCGTGCTGCCCTCGCAGACCACCACATGGTCGAGGATCGCCGCAACGACCTCTGTCGAGATGGTATCCTGAAAGGAAAGCTCCTGCCAAAGCGCTTTTTCGATTGCGGACAAGTCAACACTCGCAGCTGAGCCATTTTCCTCCAGCTTTTGTAAAGAAATCATCTGCTCCTGCATATCCGCAATCTGTTCGTTGAAGCGGTTATTGCGCTTTTTGAATTCCTGAATTGTGATTGCGTTGGCGATACTGAGTTCCAGCAGCTTATCCTTTTTTCCCTCCAGTTGGCTGATCTGTGTGTTCAACTGGGTGATTTGTCCGGAGTAATCACGCTTCTGCTGAACGCTGGAAACGCTGTCCATCACAAGACGGACAATCTGCTTTTGATTTTTCACCAGCTTTTGGAATTGGTCTGCCAAAATTGCGTCCAGCTCCTTTGTTCGGAGCGTCGGCAAATCGCAGCCGGCTTTTCCATGCTCACGGTACATCCTGCACTGCCAGAATTCTGTGTGCCCCTCCATGGTTTTGAAGCTCTGCCGGTGAAAGGCGGTTCCATGCTTTCCGCAAATGATTTTCCCGCTGTATGGATACCTACTCTGATAGCCTACGCCATAGGCTTTCGTTCTGGCGCTGCGTTTTTTAAATATCTCATTTGCCTGATTCCAGAGTTCTTCTGATACAATCGCAGGGATATTAGGATCTGGGTATGTTACCCACTCACTTTCATCAAGAAATGCCGTTTTTTTCTTCCGATAATCTAAGGATTGTGTCTTATTGCCGCAGTACCACCCCTTGTACTTGGGGTTTTGCAGAATATGGCCGATGGTGACGGAATTGAATTTGTTTCCCAAAAGGCTTGTGTATCCACGGCGAGTCAACTCCTGTGACAGCTTGCGCAGGCCATAGTTTCCGGTGGCATAGAGCTGAAAAATCAGCTTGACCGCTTCCGCCTGCTCCGGGATGATTGTCAGCTTGCAATCTTTCTTATCGTAACCCCATAAGCGATTATTTCCCAAAACATGGCCGTTCTTGATGGACTGCCGAAAGCCAAATTTTAACCGCTCGGATAGTTTTCGAACTTCGTCCTGTGCCACGCCAGCCATGACGATCAGCCGAAACTCACTATCGCTGTCCAGTGTGTTGATATTATCATTTTGGAACAGTACACCCACATTGTTGTCCAGCAGCTCTTGTGTATATTGGATACTGTCCAGTGTGTTGCGGGAAAAACGGGATATTTCTTTTGTGATAATGAAGTCAAACATCTCTCGTTTGGCATCCTCGATCATGCGCAGAAAACTGTCACGCTTATAAGTGCTCGTTCCAGAAATACCTTCATCAATGTAGCCGGGAACATACGTCCAATTCGGGTTCTTTTGAATGAACTCTGTGTAGTATTGAATCTGGTTTTCCAAACTACCCTGCTGCTCCACCTTTTCCGTAGAAACACGCGCATAGAACGTAACCCGGAGCGGCAGATCGTAAATGGTTTTTCCCTGCCGAATCTGCTCTCGAAGCCATCTAATTGTTACCATCCGTACTGACCTCCTCAGTTATTTTGTTGACGGTTTCAGTATCAGATGTAAATTGCCGTTTGTCAAAAAAACGGGAGCTGCTGGCAGAAACATACGTTTCTTCCGAAATCAACTCCCGCTTCCATAGTCGTTTTAATAAAGCCAAAGCAATCTCGCGATCAACCTCCGTCACTGTCTTAGCCCCCCTTCCTTATATGCTATGGGATATGAGCCGAAAAAATGATGGACGGTCATCGCAGATATTCTTCCTTGTGTTTCATTTTCAACAGAAATTCTCCAATCTACACGGCAATATAGCGCCGCCCTTATACTCATGATATTTTTCGCCTCATTTGTAAATTGTTATTGGCAAAACCGGACGGCGGCTGGCAGCCGCCCACGG
>URWG01000185.1 GCA_900551495.1 uncultured Eubacteriales bacterium | reverse complement strand
GGGCATCCCCTGCGACGTCGTGCCCGTTTCCGCGAGAAAGGGCAAAAATATCCGCAGGCTGAATATCTACGCAGTCAAGAAAGCTCTTGCCGCCCATGTTGACAAACAGCGGAAAGATCTCAATGTCATTCTCCCGAATCAGCTCGGGGGAGAGGTCGCAGGTGCTGTCGGAGGTGATTTTAATTCTCATGGGAGTGCCCCTTTCTTTTTGCTTTACAGTCAGTTGCGCAGGATAATTATAGCATATGACCGCTCAAAGTCAAGTTGCTTTTTTCCGTCCGCTGTGGTATGATGGCGGGGAGGTGAGCACAATGGAGCCTGCACAGTATTATATGAAGTATTTACAGGAGCTGGGAGAAGGTCGGCGGGAGGCGCCCGAGGGTATCACGCTGACGCAGACGGACCCGATGCGCCGTGCGGTGGAGCTGCAGGAGGCGATCGCGGCAATGGGCGTTCCGGAGTTCGTGCGCCGCTGCGCAGAGCAGGACGGGACGGAGCTTGACCCGCAGCTCTTTGAAAGCTATCGGCAGGAGGACTTGGCAGAGGCGCTCCGCCGTCTTGCCGGGGACACGTCGGACGAGCCGGAAGCGCCGCCCGAGGAGGACCCGACGCCGAGAATCGAGGAGCCGGACGGTCCGAGAAGCGCTTATGAAGTGCTGCTCGACTGCTGCCTGCTTGACGAAAAGCTGCTGTATTACCTGATCGACACGATAAAGCGCAATGCGGTTGAGGAATTCCGAAAGCTGGCGCTGGTCACCACGCGTAAGGCGTTCGAGCCTGCCGACCTGCTGCAATGGTTTGCGGGGAAGGAGCGGCGCGGGGAGCGTGAGGAGCTGATTTGCGTCACGCTGATGGATGCGGTCTTTGACCGCCTTGCCGCCGAGGGACAGAGGGAGCTGATCGCGGCGCTGCTCTGCGGCGACAAGACGACCTTCGAGCTGCTCCGCTGCGACGCACCGGAGCTGCTGCATCTGCCCGAGGCGACCTACGAGTGGTACGAGAAAAACTATCTGGCGGGCTACTACCCCGTCCGTTATATGCTGAAATTCAACGGGATCGCTTTCCCGAACGACGAGCGGGAGGGATAAACGATGGAGCGCGGCATTACGGCGGAACAGAATTTCAAGAACGGCTGCAACTGCGCGCACGCGGTGCTTGCGGCGTTTTCCGACCTGACGGGGCTGGAAGAGGAGACTGCAATGCGGATTGCTTCGGGCTTCGGCGGCGGTATGGCGCGGATGCGTGAGGTCTGCGGCGCGGTTTCGGGAATGTTTATGGCGGCGGGGCTGATCCTCGGCGACGACGAGGTTCCCTCACGGGAGCATAAGGCGGCGCTGTATGCCGCATTGCAGGAGCTGGCGGCGAGGTTCCGTGAGGAAAACGGCTCGCTCCTCTGCCGCGAGCTGCTGGCGGGCGTCGGCACGGAGCAGGGCGGCGCACCTGAGGAGCGGACGGAGCGGTATTACCGCAAGCGCCCCTGTGCGGAGCTTTGCCGCTGCGCTGCGGAGCTGCTGGAGGAGTACCTGCGCTGCCGCTGAAATTCCGAAAAACCGCCATATTTTTTCAGCCGAATCGCGTTGACAAGCCGACGGGAATTCGGTATAATATGCTTGAAATCGGGGCGCTTTTTGTCGGCTTTTGACAGGCGCACCGACGGCAACGATCACCCTGTTATTTTTTGCGTTCGTTCAAAACGCACGGAAAGGATTTTTGCAATGATTTACACGACAGAAGTACAGCATATGTGTCCGGTTGCAAAGGGCGCATACCACGGTCCCGCTCCCATCCCCGAGGAGGGCAAGTGGGTTCAGGCGAAGGAAATCGGCGATATTTCCGGCTTTACGCACGGTGTCGGCTGGTGTGCGCCGCAGCAGGGCGCCTGCAAGCTCACGCTGAACGTGAAAAACGGCGTCATTGAGGAAGCGCTGGTCGAGACGATCGGCTGCTCCGGCATGACCCATTCCGCTGCGATGGCTTCCGAAATTCTGATCGGCAAGACCATTCTCGAAGCGCTCAACACCGACCTCGTCTGCGATGCGATCAACACCGCAATGCGTGAGCTGTTCCTCCAGATCGTCTACGGTCGTACCCAGTCCGCCTTCTCCGAGAACGGCTTGTCCGTCGGCGCCTCCATGGAGGACCTCGGCAAGGGTCTGCGCAGCCAGGTCGGCACGATGTTTGCCACCCGCGAAAAGGGTCCGCGCTACCTCGAAATGGCAGAGGGCTACTGCACCCGCATTGCCCTGAATAAGGACGATGAGATCGTCGGCTACGAGTTTATCAACCTCGGCAAGATGATGGACTTCATCAAGAAGGGCGACGATGCGAATACCGCCATCGAGAAGGCAAAGGGTCACTACGGTCAGTTCGACAACGCTGCCAAGTACATCGACCCGCGTCAGGAATAAGAGAGGGAGGATACGAAAATGGCTTTGTTTGAAAGTTACGAAAGAAGAATCGACAAAATCAACGGTGTCCTCGCGCAGTACGGCATCGGCTCGGTCGAGGAGTGCCGCGAGATCTGCAAGGCGAAGGGCTTCGACCCCTATGAGATCGTCAAGAACATTCAGCCCATCTGCTTCGAGAACGCTTGCTGGGCTTATACCGTCGGCGCAGCCATCGCGCTGAAATCCGGCGTCAAGACCGCTGCCGAGGCTTCCAAGAAGATCGGCGAGGGTCTGCAATCCTTCTGCATCGACGGCTCCGTCGCCGAGGATCGCAAGGTCGGTCTCGGTCACGGCAACCTCGGCGCAATGCTGCTGAGTGAGGAGTCCAAGTGCTTCGCGTTCCTCGCGGGTCACGAGTCCTTTGCCGCCGCAGAGGGCGCGATCGGTATCGTCCGCAACGCAAATAAGGCGCGCAAGACCCCCCTCCGCGTTATCCTGAACGGTCTGGGCAAGGATGCCGCGCAGATCATCTCCCGCATCAACGGCTTCACCTACGTCCAGACGCAGTTTGACTACTACACCGGCGAGCTGAAGATC
>URWG01000184.1 GCA_900551495.1 uncultured Eubacteriales bacterium | reverse complement strand
ACGCGGGCAGGTGGCAACGTTCCTGTGGCGCTATGAAAACAAGCCTGCTCCTGCGGCGGTGAATCCTTTCGAGGACGTCAAGAAGGGCGCGTATTATTACGACGCCGTTCTTTGGGCAGTGGAAGCCGATGTCACCAAGGGCACGAGCGCAACGACGTTTGCGCCGAATGACACCTGCACGAGAGGGCAGATCGTGACGTTCCTGTATCGCGATATTGCGTGATGAGCGACAATGTGAAATAATAGAAACAGCAATCGGGCAGAGCCGTGACCCACGGCTCTGCCCGATGATTCATTGTTTGCCTGTCGATAGTACCGGCACACGGGAAATCTCACCCGCGAGGGGCACGCTGCATCCGTAGCGTTCCTGCGTCGCTGACGCTGCGCAAAGGGAAGCCCGCCCTACGGATTCTAACGATAGTGCCTGCATGCGGCGGGGTTGGGGAAGCCCGCCCTACGAGTTCGAACGATAGTGCCTGCACGCGGGGCGTCGGGGACGCTGCCCCCTACGAATTCTATTGGGGGTATTTGCACGAGAGGGGAAATGGGGGAGAAATGGAATATAATGTTATCAAAAACGCACAAATTTTGCGGTGCATTATTGTGAAATGCGCTGAATCTACATTTGTAGACTATACAAACGGGAACGAATCTGCTATAATCACGTCTGAAGGGTGGCAGCAATGCTGCCCAATATATTAAAGGAGTGTATCAAATGAAAACCATGAGAAGAATCCTTTCTGCGCTGTTGGTTCTGTGCATGGTGCTCGCGCTGATCCCGGCTGTCTTTGCCGCGGAGGGCGACATCACCATCTGCTTTACCAACGACGTCCATGGCGCCTATGAGCACTACGCTTATGCTGCCACTGCGATGAAGGACGCAGACCTGATCGTCGATGCCGGCGATAACATTCAGGGCTCCGTCGCCACCACGCTGTCCAAGGGACAGTACATGGTCGACCTGATGGAAGCGGTCGGCTATGACCTTGCTGTTCCCGGCAACCACGAATTCGACTACGGCTTTGACCGTTTCCTTGAGATCGTGAAGGATTCCAAGGTTCCCTACGTCTCCTGCAACCTGATTAAGGTCGCCGACGAAAAGAACGTTTTGGATTCCTACAAGATCTTTACGGTCGGCGGCAAGAAGGTCGCTTTCGTGGGCATCACCACCCCCGAGACCCTCGTGAAGTCCACCCCTGCTTTCTTCCAAAACGAGAAGGGCGAGTGGGTCTATGACTTCTGTAACGATGCCAAGGGCGAAAAGCTCTACAAGGCTGTACAGACCGCCGTTGACGCCGCCAAGAAGAAAGGCGCCGACTACGTGATCGCCGTCGGTCATTTGGGCATTGACGAGCAGTCCGAGCCGTGGACCTCTACCTCCGTGATTGCCAACACCACAGGCATTGACGCGCTGATCGACGGTCACTCCCACAGCACCGTCTCTAACACCCAGAAGAACAAGGACGGCAAGGAAGTCGTCGTTGCGCAGACCGGCACGAAGCTCGAAAATGTCGGCAAGCTGACCATCAACGCCAAGGGCGAGATGAAGGCGGAGCTGCTTAAGATCTATGAGATCGATGACAAGGATAACACCGTGTATAAGTTTGAAGCCGACGCAGCAGTCGCTGCCGAGGTCAAGAAGGTTGACGACGCGGTGAAGAAGGTCAGCGAAACGGTCGTTGCCAAGAGCGAGATCGAGCTGACCACCAAGAATCCGGAAACCGGAAAGCGCGCCGTCCGTAACGCGGAAACCAACCTCGGCGACCTCTGTGCCGACGCCTACCGCGATCTGCTGAAGTGCGACATCGCATTCGTCAACGGCGGCGGTGTCCGCGCCGACATCAAGAAGGGCGACATCACCTACGGCGATATTATCAACGTGCATCCCTTCGGCAACAGCGCTTGCATGATCAAGGTCACCGGCGAGCAGATCTGGCAGGCTCTTGAGCTTGGCGCTGCTTCCTATCCCGGTGAGTCCGGCGGCTTCCTGCAGGTCTCCGGCATTGAGTACACCATCAATCAGTGCGTTCCCAGCCCCGTCGTGGAGGACGAAAAGGGCGGCTTCGTGAAGCTTGAGGGCGCACACAGAGTTACCGATGTCAAGGTCGGCGGCAAGGCGCTCGACGTGAAGAAGACCTACACCCTCGGCGGTCACAACTATATGCTGATCAACGGCGGCGACGGCTACACCATGTTTAAGGGCTCTGAGATCCTTCGTCAGGAAGTTGCTCTGGACAACGAAGTCCTGATTAAGTACATCACCGAGACCCTGAAGGGCACCGTGACCGAGAAGTCCGGCTACGGCAAGCTGACCGGCGCCGGCAGAATCACCATTGCCGACGTTCCCTTCACCGATGTCTTGGAGAAGGATTGGTTCTATAAGGATGTCACCACCCTGACCGCTACCGGCGTCATCAAGGGCATGACCGAGACGACCTTTGAGCCGCAGGGCAACGTTACCCGTGCGCAGTTCGTCACCATGCTCTATCGTCTTGACGGCGAGAAGAAGGTTGAGGACGGCAAGAACACCTTCACCGACCTCAAGAAGGATGCTTACTATGTTGACGCAATCAACTGGGGCGTGAAGAACGAGATCATCAACGGCATGAGCGAGAAGGAGTTTGCTCCCGAGGAGAACATCACCCGTGAGCAGATCGCTACCATCCTGTTCCGCTATGCTAAGCTCGCGAAGAAGGCAAACCTTGACAAGACGGTTGACCTGAAGGAGAAGTTCAAGGACGCCGACAAGGTTTCCAAGTACGCGAAGGAAGCCCTGCAGTGGGCGGTTGCCGTTGAGGTCGTTAAGGGCGATGCGGAGGGTCTCCGTCCGCTCGACACCGCGACCCGAGCCGAGGCTGCTGCGCTGATGGTTCGCATCAATGCGCTGCCCGTCGAAGCGGAAACCAACAAGCCCCAATAATTTCGGATATTTTTGAGGAGCAGCCCGCAAGGGCTGCTCTTTTTTTGCGCTGGGGGGGAGGGGTACGATGGGGGGCGCCGT
>URWG01000183.1 GCA_900551495.1 uncultured Eubacteriales bacterium | reverse complement strand
GACAGCGGAGAGGAGCCGCTGCTGCTGCTGGACGATGTGCTGTCCGAGCTGGACGTCGGGCGGCAGGATTTTGTTCTCAACCACCTCAAGGACGGACAGGTGTTTATCACCTGCTGCGAGACCGACCGACTGACGGAGCTGGGGCAGGTCCTGCGGATCGAGGACGGAAAAATCCTGTAGACCGACCCGCCGCGGGCGACGAAAAATACTGCAAAGGAGCACTGTTATGTATCTTTCCATCGGCGGCGATATGGCGGTGCGCGAGCGTACGGTCATCGGCATTTTTGATCTCGACAACACCTCTTGGTCGCGCCACACCCGCGCGTTTTTGGCGGAGGCGGAGCGGCAGGGCGAGGTCGTTGACGTCTCCGGCGAGTTGCCGAAGAGCTTCCTTCTGACGGAGGAATTCGGCATGAACCGCATTTACTTAACGCAATTTAACGCTGCTGCCCTCGAAAAACGGGCACAGAAATAATATCGCTTTTATTCCGTAAACTATGCAAGGAGGACGTTCCATGTCCGAAGAATTGATGAATACAACAGTACAGGAAGAATATGACGCGTCACAAATTCAGGTCCTCGAGGGCTTGGAGGCGGTGCGCAAACGCCCCGGTATGTACATCGGCTCCCCCTCCTCGAGCGGTCTGCATCATCTGGTCTATGAGATCGTCGATAACTCCATCGACGAGGCGCTCGCCGGCTACTGCAAGCACATCACCGTGACCATCAATGCCGGCAACACCATCACCGTGACCGACGACGGGCGCGGTATCCCCGTCGATATTCAGGCGCAGACGGGCAGACCGGCGCTGGAGGTCGTCTATACCGTTCTGCACGCCGGCGGGAAGTTCGGCGGCGGCGGCTATAAGGTCTCCGGCGGTCTGCACGGCGTGGGTGCGTCGGTCGTCAACGCCCTGTCCGAGTGGCTGACGGTCGAGGTCTGCAAGGAGGGCAAGATCTATCAGATGAAGTTTGCCCGCGGACATATCACGCAGGAAATGAAAATCATCGGCGAAACCGACCGCCACGGCACGAGCGTGACCTTCAAGCCCGACCCCGAGATGTTCGACACGCTCGAGTACGACTACGAAATTCTGCATACCCGTATGCGCGAGCAGGCATTTCTGAATGCCGGGCTGCACATCACGATCGCCGACAAGCGCACCGAGGACGGTCCCTCCGACGCGATGTGCTACGAGGGCGGCATCCGCGAGTTCGTCCGCTGGCATAACCGCCACAAGACCGAGCTGCACACCGAGGTCGTGTATATGTCGGGCGCGAAAAACGACGCGCAGGCAGAGGTCGCGCTGCAATATACCGATAGCTATAACGAGACACTCGTTTCGTTCGCCAACAACATCCATACGCCTGAGGGCGGTATGCACGAGACGGGCTTCAAGACCGCGCTGACCCGCGTTATGAACGCCTACGGTACGAAGATCGGCGTCATCAAAAGCGACAGCGACAAGGTTTCCGGCGAGGACTGCCGCGAGGGTCTGACGGCGGTCATCTCCGTCAAGCTGACCGACGCGCAGTTTGAGGGTCAGACCAAGGCAAAGCTCGGAAATGCCTATATCCGAACGCTGGTTGACGGACTTGTTACAAGTCAGTTGACGGAGTATTTCGAGGAGCATCCGGCGGTCGCCCGCGTCATTTTGGAAAAGGCAATGACCGCAAACCGTGCCCGAGAAGCGGCGCGGAAGGCAAGGGAATCCATCCGCAGAAAAACGGCACTCGGCGGTGCCGCCATGCCCGACAAGCTCCGCGACTGCAACGAGACGGACCCCGCTCTGACCGAGATTTACATCGTCGAGGGCGATTCCGCAGGCGGCTCGGCGACGCAGGGACGCGATTCCCGCTTCCAAGCCATCCTGCCGCTGTGGGGCAAGATGCTCAACGTCGAGCGCGTCCGCGAGGATAAGGTCATCGGAAACGACAAGCTCCAGCCTGTTATTACGGCGCTCGGCGCGGGCATCGGCGAGGAATTCAACCTCGAAAAGCTGCGCTATCATAAAATCATCATCATGGCGGATGCCGATGTGGACGGCGCCCATATCCGGACGCTGCTGCTGACCTTCTTCTTCCGCTTCATGCGGCCTCTGATCGAGCAGGGCTATGTATATTCCGCTGTGCCGCCGCTTTACAAGCTGACCCGCGGCAAGACCACACGGGTGGCCTTCTCCGATGAGGAGCGGGACGCGGTATCCGCTGAGCTGCGGGGCGGCAATCCCAATGTGAAGATCGACATTTCCCGGTTCAAGGGCTTGGGCGAGATGAACCCCCATGAGCTGTGGGAGACCACCATGGACCCGGAGAAGCGGACCCTGCGGCGGATCACTTTGGATGACGCCGTACAGGCGGACGAGACCTTCACGATTTTGATGGGCGAGAAGGTGGAACCCCGGAAGGAGTTCATTGAGAAGCGGGCCCAGTATGCGGTCAATCTGGATTATTGATCCCTCAAGGAGGAGAAAAAATGAGTAAAAAACCCCAATACGACCCCGAGGAGATCCGGTATCCGGAACAAAGAATCGTGGAATCTCCTCTGGTGCCGGAGATGGAACAATCCTATATCGAATATGCCATGAGCGTCATTGTGGGCCGCGCCCTGCCGGATGTGCGGGACGGCCTGAAGCCGGTGCACCGGCGCATTTTGTACGCCATGTACGAGGACAATCTGACCTCTGACAAGCCCTTTAAGAAGTCTGCTACCTGCGTGGGCGACGTGCTGGGCCGGTATCATCCCCACGGCGATGCCTCCGTGTATGACGCGCTGGTGCGTCTGGCACAGGACTTCTCCATGCGCTATATGCTGGTGGATGGCCACGGCAACTTCGGTTCCGTGGATGGCGACCCCCCGGCGGCCTACCGATATACGGAGGCCCGTCTGAGCAAGATATCCGACGAGATGCTCCGGGATATTGAAAAGGATACTGTGGACTGGGACCCCAACTTCGACGAGAGCCGGAAAGAACCCCGGGTCTTGCCCTCCCGATTCCCCAATCTGCTGGTCAATGGATCCAGCGGCA
>URWG01000182.1 GCA_900551495.1 uncultured Eubacteriales bacterium | reverse complement strand
GTGTGCGCAGCACATGGGATTCTTGATGAAATATTTTAATCAAGAATCAGTATTAAAGCAGGTCCGTGCCGCGTTCGATATTCAGCTTGGCAAAATACGGCTCGACCTCCGAACGGAAGGATGCCAGCAGACGCCGTGCGCACTCGCGCCGCTCCTCGTTAATGCGGTAGTCCGGCATGGTAAAGCTGATGGCAGCAACCACATTATCATGGGAGTGCAGCGGCGTAGCGACGCACTCGACGCCCTCCACCAGCTCGGCGTGCTCGTAGGAATAACCGGTACGGCGCACCTCACGGAGCTGCTCCTCGAGCCGTTCGAAGGTACTGATCGTGCGGGGCGTGTGCGCAGTCAGACCGTAGGGATACAGCGCACGCACCTCCTCCTCCGTCAGACCGGAGAGCAGCGCCTTGCCCAGTCCCGTGCAGTAGGCAGGCAGCATACGGCTTTCCTGCGAGCGGAGCGTGATCGGATTATCCGTCTCCACGCGGATGAGATAATATACGCTGTCGCCGCTCAGAATCGCAAGCTGCGCGATCTCCTTCATCTCGTCAACAATGCGCTGCATTCGCTGCCGCAGGAAGGTGATCGTTGTTTTATTGCTGCTGTATGCACTGCCCACCATATAGGTCTGGTAGGAGATCTTATAGCGGTTGCTGTCCTGCGCCGACAGACGCAGGAAATTTCGTTCGCACATCGTATGTAGAATGGGAAGCAGACTGCTTTTCGGCGCGTTCAGGGCGGTGGCGATCTCCGTCAGTGACAGCCCCTCCGTCTTTGCAGACAGCAATTCCAGTATATCCAGCACCCGTCCGGTCGCCCGATGTTCATTTGAATTCATTGGTAGCTCCTAACCTGTTCGACAATCTCTCAGAATAGGCTTATTTTACAAGCTTCTTCTTATTTTATAGCACATTATAAGACGTAATGCAAGAGGAACGGGTGGGTTTTTGGAATTTATTGTCAGCATTACTCTTTACACTTCAAAACGCTTCGGATCAGCTCGTGAAAACGCTCGGCATCCCACGCGCTTCTGCCGACGAACAGCCCATCCACCTCCGGTTGACGGATCAGCTCGCAGGCATTGTCCGGTCGGACGCTGCCGCCGTAAAGGATCGGAATATCCGCGCCGCCCTTCGGGAAGCACTCGGTCAGCGTCTGCCGAATCACGGCGTGCATCTGTGCTGCGTAGGACGCGGGCGCGGGCGTTCCGTTGACGCCGATCGCCCAAACCGGCTCGTAAGCGACCCAAACCCCGTTTGGCGAGGTCAGATCGTGCAATCCGACCTTGAGCTGCGTCCGCAGCACCTCTGCGGCAAGCCCGAGCGACTTTTCCTCCCCCGTTTCGCCGACGCAGAGCAGGACGGTCAAGCCGTTGCGCGCGGCACAGGCGACCTTACGGCGGATCATATCGTCCGTTTCGCCGAGGATATGCCGCCGCTCGGAGTGCCCCAGCTCGGCAATTTCCGCGCCGACCTCCCGCAGCATCAGCGGGGAGATCTCGCCCGTGAGCTGTCCCTCCTCAAGCCACGCCATGTTCTGTGCGCCGAGGGTGATATTCCATTTTCGGGCGACCCGTCCCGCCGCGTCAAGGGCGGTAAAGGAGGGAATGACGAACAGCTCCAGCGCCTGACGGGAAATGTCCGCCGTCAGCTCGCCCAGCCGCTCCAGATACGCCACCGTATCGGCGACGGTTTTGTACATCTTGGTGTTCGTACCGAGGTAGCATTTTTTCATGCGCTACCTCATGTTTTCCGTCTCGATGTCGCGGATCTCCTGCACCTTCGGCGTGGAGGAGCCGTCCTTGAAGGTCAGACCGATCCACTGCCCGAGAATCTTTTTTGCCAGCTCCTTGCCGATCACGCGCTCGCCGAAGCAGAGAACATTGCCGTCATTGGACAAAATCGAGCGCTCGGCGGAAAAGCAGTCGTGTCCGACGGCGGCGCGGATGCCCTTGAACTTGTTGGCAGTGATGCACATACCGATGCCGGTGCCGCAGACGAGCACGCCGCGCTTTTCGTAATTGCTCGCAATGATCGCCTCGCACACGCGCTTTGCGACGGTGGGATAATTTGTGGGGTCGTCGGTGCTGTCGCAGCCGAGGTTCTCCACGGTGACGCCCTGCTTTTCCAGATAGGCGATCAGCTCATTTTTCAGGCTGACTGCGGCATTGTCACAGCCGATTACGATTGTCATGGTACTTCTCTCTTTTCGTCGTTATTTTTTATAGTACGGGCTGCTGCACGGCGCGTCATAATACTGCCGCAGCTCCTCGTCAAGCTTCAGCAGCGTAACGGACGCGCCTGCCATCTCCTGCGTCGTGACGTAGGAGTTGACCTCCATGTCGTGGACATGAATCCCGCGCTCTGCCAGCAGCAGCGCCAGCTTGCGGTTCATAATGTGCAGCTCCATCAGCGTCGTCGAGCCGAGCCCGTTGACATAGGTGCAGACGGTATCGCCCGCACCGATGCCCGAATCCTCTAACAGCAGGTCCACCAGCGTCGTAACCATCTCATCGGCGGGCATCATCTTCATGCGGCGGATGCCCGGCTCGCCGTGGATGCCCAAGCCGAATTCCACCTCGTCGTCCGGAAGGGTGAAGATCGGCTTTTCCTCTCCGGGGATCGTTGCGCCCTGCAAACCGACGCCGATGCTGTAGGTATTGTCCCGTGCCTTCGCCGTCACGCGGTAGGCTTCGTCCAGTGACAGTCCGGCAGCCGTTGCCGCGCCCGCGATCTTGACCACAAACAGGTCGCCCGCAATGCCTCTGCGGTCCTCGATGCGGTCCTTCGGCGCGGAGGCAACGTCGTCCCAGACCCGCACCGTGCGGCTTTCGACGCCCATATCCTCCAGCAACTCCGCCGCCATGTCAAAATTCAGATTGTCGCCGGAATAATTGCCGTAAACGAACAGCACGCCCTTTCCCGCATCGACGGAAAGCGCCGTTTGCAGTATCGTCCCGGGGTCTGGAGACGCAAACACATTGCCCGCTGCCGCCGCGTCCGCCAAGCCGTCGCCGACAAAGAAGGCAA
>URWG01000181.1 GCA_900551495.1 uncultured Eubacteriales bacterium | reverse complement strand
GGGCAGGCCGTTTTCGCGGTAGTCGCGCAGAATGTTCGGCGAGAGGGAATGCGACACCACGCAGATCGTGCCGCCCGCATTCACGTAATCCCACAATAGCTCGCGCATGCCCGCATAAGCCTGCGGCACGTGATGCTGCACATATTCGTGCCAGTAGGCCTGCTCGTGCTTCATGTCGTCCTCGGTCATGCCGACCTCGCCGCGGAAAAATTCGTATACGCCGGGGGAGAAGTTCTTGAGGATATATTCCTCCAGCGTGTAGCGCTTGGCCTTGGGGAAAAACTTTGCCGTGTACTCGGCAAAGCAGGGAAAATGCACCGTTGCGGTGGAGTTGACCACGGTATCATCGTGGTCAAGCACAAGGCAGGGAAATTTCATAGGCGCTCCTTTGGATCGTTTTTTCAAAGTATAGCACATTGCCCGCCCGTCCTGCAAGGGCGGAACCATGCGCGCCCGCACCGGGATCGCCGAAACAAAAAAAGAGCCGTCCTGTTGGACGACTCTTTTTCAAAGCGTTGTTCCTTATTCGGTGACGAAGGGGAGCAGAGCGATCTGACGGGCGCGCTTGATCGCCTCGGTCAGCTGACGCTGATGCATCGCGCAGGTACCGGTGGTTCTGCGGGGCAGGATCTTCGAACGCTCGGAGATGAAGCGGCGCAGCTTGGCGGCGTCCTTATAGTCGATATACTCGCACTTGTCAACGCAGAACTGGCACACCTTTTTGCGCTTGCGGTTCGGGCCGCCGGCGCGAGGGGCTCTGTTTTCGCGTTCCATAGCCATGGATGATTCCTCCTTATCAGAATTGGGGCTTTCGTACCCACATTAGAACGGCAGCTCGCCGTCCTCTTCAATTTCGGCAAAGCCGCCGCTCGCAGGAGCGGTGTAGCTCTCAGCGGGAGAGCCGTAAGCGGGGGGCGCGTAATCGCCGCCCGACTGGCTGTCGCGCTTGCTGTCGCCGAAATAAATGTTGTCGGCAACCACTTCCGCGCTGCGGCGGTTGTTGCCATCCTTGTCTTTCCAGTCGCGGATCTGTAATCTGCCCTCGACCACGGCCATGCGGCCCTTGGTGAAATACTGGCAGACAAATTCAGCGGTCTGGCGCCAAGCGACTACGTCGATGAAATCGGTGGCCTTCTCGCCGCTCTCGCGGCTCTTGAAGTCGCGGTCGACCGCGACAGAGAAGGACGTCACCGCCGTGCCGTTCTGCGTGCGGCGCAGCTCGGGATCACGGGTGAGTCGACCCATGATGACGATACGGTTCAACATAGCGCTGCCCTCCTTATTCGCCCTTGCAGACGATCATGGAGCGGATGATACCATCGGTAATGCCGAGGATACGGTCCAATTCCTTGGGGAAATCGGGCGCGCTCGTGAAGGAGATCAGAACATAGTAGCCTTCGGTGATGTAGTTGATGGCGTAGGCCAGCTTGCGCTTGCCCCACTCCTCAACCTCCATAGCCGTGCTGTTCTGCTCCACGAGGGTCTTGAACTTTTCGGTCAGAGCGGCGACCTGCTCTTCGGGCAGTCTGCCGTCCATGATGAAAACGACCTCATAGTTTGCGGAAATCTTAGCCATTCTTGGTTGCACCTCCTTTTGGACTGATGGCCCACACGGGTTCATGTGAGCAAGGATTTGCTTGCAATGCATATTACAAGCTCTACTATTATATAAAACTTTTCCGTAAAGTCAAGCAATTTTTTAAAAATACCGCCCCCTTTGCGCGGAAAAATCAGATTTTCCATGTTTTTCCAGTGTAAAGTCGGCCGCATTGCTTGCAATCGGGCGGAAATTCGTGTAAAATTATCGGTAGAGTTTACCAAAGGAGCGATACACCATGAAAAAGTTTTTCGTCGCGGCGCTGGTAGTGAGCATGCTGACTGTCCTTTTGAGCGGCTGCATGTGCCAGGTCGCCGATACGACGTTTCAGTTTGACGGCAGCGGCACGGTCGAGGCCAAATTCGGCTTCTCCGAGGAAATGGTCAACGCGATGAATATGCGCGCCGAGATGACCCAGAACGGCTTTTCCTACTTCCGCTACAACGGCCACAGCTACTACGGCGACCAGGCGAGCGAGTCGTTTGCCGACGCCGATGAGTTCAATGCGATCTTTGCCGAGGTCTCCGCGGAGATCGCCGAGGTGAGCAAGGCCGCCACGCCCGGCACGGTCACGCTTTCCGTTGCATCTGACGGCGGGCTTACGCTGACGGTGCAGAACACCCAGGCCGACCGCCGCGCCGCAATCAAAAAGGCGCTCGCCGCCGAGCTGCCCGACTACTCTGACGCACAGATCGACGCGCTGCTTGAGGACATGGTGATGACCTACCGCTTCGCTTTCCCCGCAGCGCTTGTGGGCTACAACGCCGCTGCCGGCATCACGGTGGAGGAAAACGTCGTCACGGTCGACTACCTCACGCTGAATGCGGGCACGTACCGCTTCACGACCTCTGAAACCGAGAGCCTGCACCAGCGTCCGCTCGGCACTGTGACACAGGAGAGCATTCCCGCGAGCGGCACGGCCTATATGCGCCGCCAGACCATCGAGCTCGACGGCCACGACGTCACGCTCCAGACCTACGCGCTGCCCGGCAGCAACGGCGGCGAGACGAATTATGTCCGTCTGCGCGATATTGCGTCTCTCCTGAACGGCACGAAGGCACAGTTCAGTGTGGATTGGGACGGCAATGTCGTCATTGTCCCCGATGCGTCCTATGTTCCCAACGGCACGGAGCTCAAGGCGCCGTTTTCCGGCGACCGCCGCTACCAGAAGGCCGACGCCAAAACCGTGATCTATGGCGAGAGCATTCCCTTCACCGCGATCCTGCTGACCGACGATCAGGGCGGCGGCTACACGTACTACAAGCTGCGCGACCTCGGCAAGGTGCTGAACTTCAACGTCGGCTGGTCGAACAGCCGCGGGATCTATATTGAGAGCAACCACCCGTATGAAGGCTAACGCCTTCAAAAAAGTGGCCTTTGGGCCGCTTTTTTGAGTAGGAGCTTTGCAGTCCGCGGCAGCGCACGCGCCGTAGGCGCGCACGTTTGCG
>URWG01000180.1 GCA_900551495.1 uncultured Eubacteriales bacterium | reverse complement strand
TGCGCTGTCGCTGCTGATCCGCCGCCCGCCCGGGCGTGAGGCGTACCCCGGCGACGTGTTCTATCTGCATTCCCGCCTGCTCGAACGCGCGGCGAGAATTGCTCCGGAATACGGCGGCGGCTCGCTGACGGCGCTGCCCATCATCGAGACGCAGGCAGGCGACGTTTCGGCGTATATTCCGACCAACGTCATTTCCATCACCGACGGTCAGATCTATCTGGAATCGGAGCTGTTCCATTCCGGCGTCCGTCCGGCGATCAACCCCGGCATTTCCGTTTCCCGTGTCGGCGGCAGCGCACAGATCAAGGCGATGAAGAAGGTCTCCGGCTCGCTGAAGCTGATGTACTCGCAGTACCGCGAGCTGCAATCCTTCGCGCAGTTCGGCTCCGACCTCGACGCGGACACCAAGGCGCGTTTGGCGCAGGGTGCGCGTATCGTTGAGGTGCTCAAGCAGAACCGCAACGCCCCCATCCGCACCGAGCTTCAGGTCTGCATCATCTACGCGGTGGTCAACGACCTGCTCAGCGACGTGCCCGTCGAGCGCATCTCGGAATTTGAGCAGGCGCTGTTCGAGCATCTGACCGTGCAGCAGCCCGAGATTCCGGAGAACATCCGCGGCACACAGCAGCTCACCAAGGAGCTGGAGACGGAGCTGCGGCAGGCAATCGAGGTCTGCAAGGAACGGTTCATCAAGAAGTAAGGAGTCAGTGCGATGGGCGGAGCATCCATAAAACACATTAAAAACCGCATCAAGAGCGTCGAGAGCACCCGCCAAATCACCAAGGCGATGGAGCTGGTCGCAACAAGTAAGCTGCGCCGCGCCAAGGAACGTGCCGAGCGCACCCGCCCCTACCACGACGTTCTTGCCGAAGCCATTGCCGGCTTGGAGGCGGGCGCACTGGAAACGCAGTGCATCTTTGCCGAGCAGCGCGAGGTCAAAAAGACCTGCTATGTCGTCATCGGCGGCGACCGCGGACTGGCAGGCGGCTATAACGCGAATCTGTTCCGACTGGCTGCCGAGCGGATGCAGGAGGGCGCGTGCTGCGTGCTTCCGATCGGCAAAAAGACGCTCGAGCATTTTACCCGCCTCGGCAGCGAGCTGGTCAGCACCTATTTCGGCGTGACCGCAGCGCTCGGCATCGGCGACTGTACGCAGATCGCCCGTCTGCTTTGCGACGGCTTCGCGGAGGGGAAATTCGACCGCGTTGAAATCCTCTACACCCGCTTCCGCTCCATGCTCTCGCAGGTGCCGGACAGCGAGCCGCTGCTTCCGCTGGCGCTGGAGCAGGAGGGGCGGAATTGCTCCGTCACGCTGCTGGAGGGCGACCCGACCGAGCTGGTGGAGCGGATCGTGCCGCTGTATCTCTCCGGCGTGCTGTATTCGACGCTTTGCGAGGCGGCGGCATCGGAGCACGGCG
This sequence comes from uncultured Eubacteriales bacterium, assembly GCA_900551495.1. Lineage (GTDB taxonomy): Bacteria > Bacillota > Clostridia > Oscillospirales > Oscillospiraceae > JAZOXB01. Next base: position 1,644 of record URWG01000180.1, on the reverse strand, counting down.
CACGGCGCACCGCGATGAACGCCGCGAACAAAAACGCCGGCGAGCTGATCGACGATTTGGTGCTGCATTACAACCGTGCGCGTCAGGCGGCGATTACGCAAGAAATTACGGAAATTGTTTCCGGCGCAGAAGCGCTCTAATGAAAAGGAGACCTTCGTATGCAAGAAAAAAACAAGGGCATTGTGGTGCAGGTCATCGGTCCCGTTTTGGACATTCGGTTTGAAAGCGGACGGCTGCCGAATCTGCTCAACGCCATCGAAATTCAGCGTGAGGACGGCAAGCTCGTCTGCGAGGTCGCGCAGGAGCTCGGCGACGATGTGGTCCGCTGCATCGCCATGAGCAGCACCGACGGTATGGTGCGCGGTATGGAGGCTGAGGATACCGGCGCCCCCATCAAGGTCCCGGTCGGCAAGGAGACGCTGGGCAGAGTCTTTAATCTGCTCGGTCGTGCCATCGACGACAAGCCACAGCCCGTTACCTGCGAAAAATGGAGCATCCATCGCGATCCGCCCGCCTACGACGAGCAGGAGAGCACCACCGAAATGCTCGAAACCGGCATCAAGGTCGTGGACCTGATCGCCCCCTATGCCAAGGGCGGCAAGATCGGTCTGTTCGGCGGCGCCGGCGTCGGCAAGACGGTGCTGATCATGGAGCTGATCAACAACATCGCCAAGCAGCACGGCGGCATCTCCGTCTTTGCGGGCGTCGGCGAGCGTACCCGCGAGGGCAACGATCTTTATAACGAAATGATGGAGTCGGGCGTCATCGGCAAGACCGCTTTGGTCTACGGTCAGATGAACGAGCCGCCCGGAGCAAGAATGCGCGTGGCGCTGTCCGGTCTGACGATGGCGGAATACTTCCGCGACCGCGAGGGACAGGACGTGCTGCTGTTTATCGACAACATCTTCCGCTTTACGCAGGCCGGCTCCGAGGTCTCGGCACTGCTGGGACGTATGCCCTCCGCCGTCGGCTATCAACCCACGCTGGCGACCGAAATGGGCGCCCTGCAGGAGCGCATCACCTCCACGAAGAAGGGCTCCATCACCTCCGTGCAGGCGGTCTATGTTCCCGCCGACGACCTGACCGACCCCGCACCCGCCACGACCTTCGCCCACCTCGACGCCACGACCGTTCTCGACCGCGGCATCGCCTCGCTGGGCATCTTCCCGGCGGTCGACCCGCTCGAGTCCACCTCCAACATCCTGACGCCCGACATCGTCGGGCAGGAGCACTACCGCGTCGCGCGCGAGGTGCAGCAGGTTCTGCAGCGCTATAAGGACCTTCAGGACATCATCGCCATCATGGGCATGGACGAGCTGTCCGAGGAGGACAAGCTGGTTGTCTCCCGCGCAAGAAAGATCCAGCGCTTCCTGTCTCAGCCGTTCACGGTCGCCGAGCAGTTCACGGGCTATCAGGGCAAGTACGTCCCCGTGGCCGAGACGGTGCGCGGCTTCCGCGAGATCCTCGAGGGCAAGCATGACGACCTGCCCGAGTCGGCCTTCCTCTTTGTCGGCACGATCGACGAGGCGGTCGAAAAAGCAAAGGGCGGCGCAAAATGAAGCAGTTTGCCTTACAGATCGTCACGCCGGACGGCCTGCAATTTGACGGCAGGGCCGAGATCCTTTATCTGCGCACGACCGAGGG
>URWG01000179.1 GCA_900551495.1 uncultured Eubacteriales bacterium | reverse complement strand
TGGGCAGCCGCGAGGGAATGATCGCCTTCTGCAAGGGCATCCAGTCCGCCGCACCGGTGGACAGCTACGCCGACCCCATCCCGTGGGCAATGCCCGGCTATGAGGACGAGGTCATCATGGCGGCGGGCGCGTTCGTACAGGGCAGCTCCATCGAGCTTTCCGCCGACGGTCCCATCCGCCCGCCCTACGCCGTGTATTTCCAGGGCGGTCTGACATGGTGCCACGCCAAGCTGGGAATTGAGCTGTCGCTGCAAAAAATGTTGGATGCGGGGCTGACCGCCCTGCCGCAGGAGGAAAATGTATGAACTGGTTTTGGTTTGCGCTGATTACGCTGCTGTTTTGGAGCGGCTCCGATCTTTTTTCCAAGCTCGGCTGCTGCGGCGAAAAGGATAAGACCGCGCACCTGAAGATGGTCGTCGCCGTCGGCACGGTCATGGGTCTGCACGCGCTGTACATGGTCGTTTTCCACGATGTCGAGATCAATTTGCAGATCATTTGGACGTATCTGCCCGTTTCGCTGCTGTATATTTTTTCGATGGCGCTGGGCTACGTCGGGCTGCGTTATATTGAGCTTTCCATCAGCTCGCCGATCTGCAATTCCTCCGGTGCGCTGGTCGCCGTGCTGAGCATTCTGACCGGCGGACTTGCCGCGTTGGACGGCGCGGATCCCGTGCCCGTGCTCGGTGCGGTCGCGCTGGTCTGCGTGGGCGTGGTCGGACTGGGCATCGTCGAGGCACGGGAGGACGACGAGCTGCGCGCCAAACGGCAGGAGCGCTCGAACCGTAAGTACGCCAAGAGCTGGCTTGCCATCTGTCTGCCGATTGCCTACTGCCTGCTGGACGCGGCGGGGACGTTTGCCGATTCCATCGTGCTGGAAACGCTCAATGAGGACTCCGCGAACGTCGCCTATGAGCTGACGTTCCTTGCGGCGGGTGTCTGCTGCCTCATTTTCCTGCTGATAAAGCGCGAAAAATTCACCTTTAAGGCGGAGCTGCCGAAGTACGTCGGCGCGGCGTGTGAAACGGTCGGTCAGCTCTTTTACATCTATGCCCTTGCCGATAAAGCGCACGTCATGCTCTCCGCGCCGATCATTTCCGCGTACTGTGTGCTCTCGGCGGTTTGGGGGCGGCTGTTCCTGCGCGAAAAGCTGTCGTGGAAGCACTATGCAATGATCGCGCTGGTGGTCGTCGGCATCGTCATCCTCGGCGTCTATGACATATAAACAAAGCAAAACAGAGCGTCCGTCTTTCGGACGCTCCGTTCAGACTGTCAAAAAAGTCCGTAATCGTCAAAATCGGTTAACAATTTATGGGGTTTTGTTCTCTGCGTTTTGATTTGCAAAAACGGAGAATTCCGAACTTTATAGTCAAAAACAGGCTTGCTTCGCAAGGATTTTGACTTACTGCGCAACTCACGCCCTACCGTACCTATGTACGCCGACGGGTGTGAGTTGCTTGTCTTCCGAACTTTTTCGCAGTCTGTCAGCGTGCCGAAAGGGGTTTTTCGACACGCTGAACAGAGCGTCCGTCGTTCGGACGCTCCGTTTTTTCGCAAATGAAAAAACTTGCAGAATATTCTTGACTTTATGCACGAACAGTGCTATCATTGTCAGTAATTTCATAACCTTATCGAGAGTGGCGGAGGGACCGGCCCTATGAAGCCCGACAACCTGCGAAAGCAAGGTGCCAATTCCGGCGAGCGATCGACAGATGAGGACAAAATCTGTACCCTGTCGAAACAGGGTATTTTTTGTATCGGTGGGTTTTGAAAGTATTTCGGGAGCACCGCTCTCATAGAAAAGAAAGGAACCTACCATGCAAAAGAGAATTTTTACCTCCGAATCCGTAACCGAGGGACATCCCGACAAGGTTTGCGACCAAATCTCCGACGGCGTTCTGGACGCAATTTTGGCGCAGGACCCCGATGCCCGCGTCGCCTGCGAATGTGCCGCGACGACCGGAATGGTGGTGGTGATGGGCGAGATCTCCACCCATTGCTATGTGGACATCCCCAAGGTCGCCCGCGAGACGCTGTGCAAGATCGGCTATGACAGCCCCGAGGCGGGCTTCGACGGGCATACCTGCGCCGTTCTGACCGCGATCGATGAGCAGTCGGGCGACATTGCAATGGGCGTTGACAGCTCCTACGACGAGGCGGATACGCTCGGCGCCGGCGATCAGGGCATGATGTTCGGCTTTGCCTGCGACGAGACGAAGGAGCTGATGCCCGCGCCGATCTCCTTCGCACACAATCTGACGAAGGCGCTGACCGAGGCGCGGAAATCCGGCCGCCTGCCGTGGCTCCGTCCCGACGGCAAGAGCCAAGTCTCCGTGGAATATAACCCCGACGGCTCGCTCAGCCGCATCGACAACGTGGTCATCTCCACCCAGCACGCCGCCGACATCGACATCGGCATGCTGCGCGAGGCGGTGATTGAGGAGATCATCCGTCCGAATCTGCCGTCCCGTCTGCTCGACGGCAACACAAAGTATTATGTAAACCCGACGGGGCGCTTCGTCATCGGCGGTCCGGTCGGCGACTCCGGTCTGACCGGGCGGAAGATCATCGTCGATACCTACGGCGGCTATGCTGCCCACGGCGGCGGCGCGTTCTCCGGCAAGGACCCGACGAAGGTGGACCGCAGTGCCGCATATATGGCGCGCTACGTTGCGAAAAACCTGGTTGCCGCGGGGCTTGCCAAGAAGTGTCAGATCGAGCTTGCCTACGCCATCGGCGTGGCACAGCCCGTCTCCGTGCTTGTCGATACCTACGGCACGGGCGCGGTGAGCGATCTTGCGCTTGCCGAGCTGGTGCGCCGCTGCTTCGACCTGCGTCCGGCGGCGATCATCAGGACGCTGGACCTCCGCCGCCCGATCTATCAGCAGGTCGCGGCTTACGGTCACTTCGGCAGAACCGATCTTGACCTCCCGTGGGAAAAGACCGACGCTGTTACATTGCTGAAATCCAATCTCTGATACTTGAATCTGTTAAAAAGCCTGAAACGCTTTTTATAGCGCCGAAGGCGCGCAGCGTGTCGAAAAACCCTTTTCGGCACGCTGACAGACTGCG
>URWG01000178.1 GCA_900551495.1 uncultured Eubacteriales bacterium | reverse complement strand
ATATCATAGAAGTTGTTTCTGCCCATATGAAGCTCTATTTCGGACAGGGATGCTTCATAATAGTATGCGGCTTTGGAAAAATCCTTTTCAGCAAAACATATATCACCCATGGCGGCGAGGGCTGCGCTGTAATGGAAATCAGAGGGGGACAGCCCCGAGAATGTTTCCATAGCGGGAGAGAGTGCCTCCTTTGCGGCACTGTTGTCCCCAAGCTTTGTGAGACAGACGGCAAGATTTGAGCGTGTGATCGCCCTGCGGATATCGTCATCTGCAAGGGAGAGGGCTTTTTTCAGGCAGTCTGCGGCTTCCTGCCAGTTATTTGTTTCCTGATAAAGCAGGGCAAGATTATTATAATAGCTTGCGTAGAGTGGCTTTTCTGCGCCGATATTCTCCAGAATTGCATATATTCTGCGGTAATAGTCAAAGCTTTCATCATACAGCCCTGCGGCACGGCAGGCGTTGGCGGAGTTGAGCAGAGCGGAGGCAAGCTGAGCGCCGCCGATGTTCATTTTTTCAAGAAGCACTTCCGAGCGGCGGCAGCTTTCCAGCACGTGCGTTGTGAAGTCCACCACCACGGGCACCAGTCCCGAGGCGGCGCCCGCACTGCGCGTCACACGCTCCAGCAGCTCCGGCGTAAAGCCCTCGAGGGGCAGCTCCGTCAAGCCCGCGTTGAGCACGGCGGACAGGAGCTTGAGGTCCTGCTTCGTCACATTGATTGGCAGCTTGATGAGCTTGTTTTTCACCGTTTCGTCGGTCGTCATGACCACGAGGATGAAGCTCCCGCGATCGGCGGGCAGCACCTCGTAGCGCTTGACACGAACGGTGTCGGTATGCGTCGCCAGGGTGTAGGCGGGCAGGTTCGTCAGCTGGGACACCAGCTTACCGACGCGGCTCATCGCGCGGTCAAGCTCCTGCATCCGCACCTCCATTGCCTGATTGATGGACTTCGTTTCGTCCACGGACAGGCTGTAGTCCTGCATCAGGCGGTCGATATAGAACCGATAGCCCGTAGGACTCGGGATGCGTCCGGCGGAGGTGTGCGGCTGCTCCAAAAAGCCGAGGTTCGTCAGCTCTGCCATCTCGTTGCGGATGGTGGCGGAGGAGAAGTCCATATCGGGAAGCTGGGCAATGGTCTTTGAACCGACCGGCTCGGCGGTACGGATATAAAGATCGACGATCGCCTTGAGAATCTTCTGTTTCCGTTCGGAAAGCTCCATGACCGCGCCTCCTTTCGCTTACCTTGGCACTCACTGTCTTTGAGGATTAGCACTCTATATCCACGAGTGCTAAACTCACTATACAACCGTTTTTGCGGTTTGTCAATAGTTGGAGAAGATTTTTTTGTGAATAATTTGTGACGGTTTTCGCGCGCGCGCAAAGCCGCCGATTTTTCTCTTTTCAATTCGAAGTTTTTATGTTATACTGATTCTTGATTAAAATATTTCATCAGGAATCCCATGTCCTGCGCACACTCACATCGTGCAAAGGCACGCTGCGCCGTCTCATGCAGAATCTGACGCGTCCTTAGCGCTATAAAACGCTTTTCAAGCCTTTTAACAGATTCTTGTATTATAACGATTATAATATTTACCCGGAGGAAACGATTATGCATCTGCCGAAGGAGGACGGCGTTTCCGTCCACCCGCATCACCATCCCCACGTCCATGAGAACAAGCGCGTCGTCATCAACCGTCTCTCCCGCGCCATCGGGCACTTGGAAAAGGTGCGCCGCATGGTCGAGGAGGACTATGACTGCTCGGAGGTGCTGGTGCAGCTTGCCGCCGTGCGCGGAGCGCTGGACAACACCGGCAAGGTCATTTTGCAGGACCATATCCAGCACTGTATCGTTGATGCCGTCGAGGAGGGCGACGACAACGCCATTTTGGACCTCTGCGACGCGATCGATAAATTTATCAAATAGTTTTTCTCACCCTCCGCGCCAAGGCTCCCCTGTGCAAGGGGAGCTGTCAGCGTGTCGAAAAACCTCCCCTCGTGTCATTGCGAGGAGGGCGTAGCCCGACGCGGCAATCTCATGTGAAACGCTTCGAATTCGCCGAAATTTATCAAAATTTCAAAACCCCCGCGAGATTGCCACGGGTGCAAGCACCCTCGCAATGACAGACTCGGCACTTTCTGCACCGGCGGGATGAGGGCATCCCGCCCTACGAACGATTTTCGACACTTGCTAATTCTTTTATAAAATAGGAACTCTGCTATGACTGAACTATCCAAAATCCGCAACTTTTCCATCGTTGCGCACATCGACCACGGAAAATCCACGCTTGCCGACCGTCTGCTGGAGGAGTGCAACACCATCGACAAGCGCGAGATGTCCGATCAGATCCTCGATTCGATGGAGCTTGAGCGCGAGCGCGGCATTACCATCAAGGCGCGTGCCGTCAAGCTCAACTACACCGCCGACGACGGCGAGACCTACACCCTCAACCTGATCGACACGCCGGGACACGTGGACTTCAACTACGAAGTCTCCCGTTCGCTGGCGGCGTGTGAGGGCGCGGTGCTGGTCGTCGATGCCTCGCAGGGCATTGAGGCACAGACCCTCGCCAACACCTACCTCGCCATCGACGCGGGGCTGGAGGTCGTGCCGGTCATCAACAAGATCGACCTGCCCGCCGCCCGTCCCGAGGAGGTCAAGCACGAAATTGAGGACGTTATCGGCATTCCCGCGCTCGACGCGCCCGAAATTTCGGCAAAAAACGGCATCAACATCCACGCCGTGCTGGAGGCGATCGTGCGGGACGTGCCCGCCCCGAGCGGCGACCGCAGCGCCCCGCTGCAGGCGCTTATTTTTGACAGCCAGTATGACTCCTATCGCGGCGTTATCGTCTATCTGCGGGTGAAAAACGGCGTGCTGCGCCCCGGCATGGACGTCCGCATGATGGCAACCGGCGCGGAATACAAGGTCGTCGAGGTCGGCACGCTCTCGCCGCTCGGCATGACCCCGACGGACGCGCTCGGTGCGGGTGAGGTCGGCTATCTGACCGCCTCGATCAAAACCGTCGCCGACACCCGCGTGGGCGATACCGTCACCGCCGTGGCAGACCCGTGCGCCGAGCCGCTGGCAGG
>URWG01000177.1 GCA_900551495.1 uncultured Eubacteriales bacterium | reverse complement strand
CCCCGCATTGCCATGACAGCGGCGCTGCTCTCCTGCCTCTGCACGGCGTCGCTCATCCTCTCCGACGCGGCATGCGTCGAAAAATCCTACCCGCAATTTTGGGAGCATTGGGAGGGAGCCGAATGAACGATTGGAAGGGCAGCGTCCTGCACCTGCGCCTGTACGGGGAGTCCCACGGCGCGTCCGTCGGGATGGAGCTGCGCGGGCTGCCGAGCGGCTTTGCGCCGTCCATGGATGCGCTGCAGGCATTTTTGAACCGCCGCCGTCCCGGGCAGGGCGCGCACACGACCGCCCGCACGGAGGCGGACATTCCGCGCTTTCTCGGCGGGCTGGAAAACGGACGGACGAACGGGCAGCCGCTGCGGGCGGAAATTCGGAATACCGATGTCCGTTCTCAAGATTATGTAAACCAAATCCCACGTCCCTCCCATGCCGACTATCCCGCCTATGTCAAATACGGCGCGATCCCGACGGGCGGCGGCGTGTTTTCGGGGCGGATGACCGCGCCGCTGTGCATTGCGGGCGGGCTTTGTCTGCAATGGCTGGCAGAGCGCGGTGTCCGCATCGGGGCGCACGCTTTGCAGATCGGAACGGCTTCGGACCGTCCCTTTGACCCGCTCGCGCCCGAGTTGCCCGTTGCGACGGGTAAAATTTCCGTGCTGGAGCGGGCGGCAGAGGGGGAAATGCTGCGGCAGATCGAGCGGGCGCGGCAGGACGGGGACAGCGTCGGCGGCTGCGTTGAGTGCGCCGTAACGGGGCTTCCCGTCGGCATCGGCGCCCCGCTGTTCGGCGGGCTGGAGGGGCGGCTTTCCCTGCTTCTGTTCGCCATTCCCGCCGTTAAGGGCGTGCGCTTCGGCGCGGACTGCGCCTCTTTACGCGGCAGCGAATACAACGACCCCTTTTACTACGACACCGACGGCGCGGTACGGACAAGAACGAACCGCGCGGGCGGCATTTTGGGCGGGCTTTCCGACGGAATGCCGCTGCTCCTCCGCGCCGAGCTCAAGCCGACGCCCTCCATCGCCCGTCCGCAGGAGAGCGTCTCCCTCGCGCCCAACGGCGGCCGCCACGACCCGTGTATCGTCCCGCGTGCCGTTCCCTGCGTGGAGGCGGCGGCGGCGCTTGCGATCACGGATGCGATTTTGGAGAATGAACAATGGATTTGACGAGCTTACGCGAACAAATTGATGCGGTGGACCGCGAGCTGACCGCGCTGTTTCTGCGGCGCATGGCACTGTCCGACAAGATCGCGGCGGTCAAGGCGGCACAGGGGCTGCCGATTCTGCAGCCCGAGCGGGAGCGGCAGGTGCTTCACACCGTCTGCGGACAAGCGCCCGAGGAGCTGCGCCCTGCCGTGACCCGCCTTTACGGGACGATTTTCGCCCTCAGCCGCGAGCGGCAGGAGGAGCGGTGAACGGGCTGCTCGGCGCGTCGCTGCGCCACAGCTATTCGCCCCGACTGCACGCGCTGCTGGGCGACGCGGCATATCGGCTGTTTGAGGTCGCTCCGGAGGGACTTGCGGCGTTTCTGACGACGGGCGACTTTCATGGATTGAACGTGACGATTCCGTATAAGAAGGCGGTCCTGCCCTACTGCGCGGCGCTTTCCCCGACGGCGCGGAGGCTCGGCGCGGTCAACACGCTCGTGCGGCGCGAAAACGGGACGCTTTACGGCGACAACACCGATTTCGACGGCTTTCTTTGGCTGCTGCGGCGCAATTTTGCACCGCGGGCGGGCGAGCTTGCACTGGTTCTCGGCAGCGGCGGCGCGGGCGTGACCGTTCGCGCGGCGCTGGAATCGGTCGGGATGCGGACCGTCACCGTCTCGCGGCAGGGGGAAAATAATTATGTAAACCTGTATCGGCACAGTGACGCCGTTTTGCTGGTCAACGCAACGCCGGTCGGAATGTATCCGAACAATGGCGGCTGTCTGACCGACCTGTCCCGTCTGCCGTCGCTGCGCTGCGTGCTGGATTTGGTCTATAACCCCGAAAAAACGGCGCTTTTGCTCGAAGCGGAGCGGTTGGGACTCGCGGGAGAGGACGGGCTGCCGATGCTCGTCGCGCAGGCGCGGCGCTCTGCGGAGCTGTTCCGCGGCGGGACGATCCCGCCCACCCTCTCCGATTCGATATTATGTAAACTTCGCTCCGAGATGCGGAATATTATTTTAATCGGTATGCCCGGCTGCGGCAAGACGACCGTCGGGCGCGCGCTCGCCGAGGCGCTGGGCCGCCCGTTTTTTGACGCCGACGAGATGCTGGAGCGGCGGGTCGGCTGCTCCTGCGCGGAGCTATTGCTGCGGGCGGGAGAGGAAGCGTTCCGCCGTGAGGAGACGGCGGTGCTGGCAGAGCTGGGCAAGCGCTCGGGCTGCATCATCGCGACCGGCGGCGGCTGCGTCACGCAGGAGAAAAACTACCCGCTGCTGCACCAAAACGGTCTGCTCGTGCGGCTGCTGCGCGAGCCTTCGCGGCTGCCCGTCTGCGGGCGTCCGATCAGCCGCGCCGTACCGCCGACGACCCTTTCGGCACGGCGCGAGCCGCTTTACCGCCGCTTTGCGGATATAACGATCGACAATAACGGCACGGTCGCACAGACTGTCGCCGCAATTTCGGAGGCACTATGAAGCTGCTGATTTTGAACGGTCCGAATCTGAATCTGCTCGGTCTGCGGGAGCCGGAGCTGTACGGCACGCAGGACTACGCCGCCTTGGAGCGCTGTCTCCGTGAGACGGCGGACGCGCTCGGCTGCACAATCGACGTGCGGCAGACCAACCATGAGGGCGTGCTCGTGGATTGGATTCAGGAGGCGTTCGGACGCTTTGACGGTATTATCATCAACCCCGCCGCCTACACGCACACCTCGATCGCCGTTGCCGACGCACTGCGGGCGGTCGCGCTGCCCGCCGTCGAGGTACATCTGACGGACATTACCGCCCGCGAGCCGTACCGCCGCATTTCCTACACCGCGCCCGCCTGCTGCGCAAGCTTTGTCGGGCAGGGCTTCCGCGGCTATGCGCTCGCGATGGAGCTGCTTGTGAAAAAAATCGGGAACCCGGGCGGAGCTTCCCCGTCTAAAGCGTAGAAGTCAAAAAACAAGGGCACGTTTCCGTGCCCC
>URWG01000176.1 GCA_900551495.1 uncultured Eubacteriales bacterium | reverse complement strand
CAAGGAAGTCAAGAAGAAGAGCCTTGCCGAGATTGCAATGTCCTACGGCTACATCTACGTCGCACAGGTCGCGATGGGTGCCAACCCCGCGCAGACCCTCAAGGCGATCGCCGAGGCAGAGGCTTATCACGGCCCGTCGCTCATCATCGGCTATGCTCCGTGTGAAATGCACTCCATCAAGGGCGGCATGATGCACTGCCAGGACGAGATGAAGAAGGCTGTCGAGTGCGGCTACTGGAATATGTTCCGCTTCGATCCGTCCAAGGAAACCGGCAAGTTCACCCTCGACTCCAAGGCGCCGAAGGGCGGCTATCAGGAGTTCCTGATGAACGAAGCCCGTTACAGCCGTCTGACCCGCGAGTTCCCCGAGCGCGCAGACACCCTGTTTGCCCGCAACGAGGCAGCCGCGAAGGAGCGCTACGAGCACCTGCTCAAGCTCGTCGAGATGTATAAGGACTGATCCACCGTCATCAAGGGCATGGGGCGTTTGCCCCATGCCCTTTTTACACTTCTATGCTTCATTCGATTTTTAACATCATTCTCTGTATTTTCGGGAAGCTCGGCTCCCTCTTGACTGCGCTGTGCTCGCACTGGTCGCTCTATGCCCTTCTCGGGCTGTTTACGACGCGACGGTTTCCCAAGGCGCGGCAGCTCCACCGCTTTGCCGTCGTTGTTGCGGCAAGGAACGAGGAAGCGGTCATCGGTAATCTGCTGGAGAGCATCCGACGGCAGGATTACCCCGCCGGACCGGTCACGGTTTTTGTCGTCGCGGACAACTGCACGGACGAAACAGCCCGCGTAGCCCGAGAGGGCGGCGCGATCTGCTACGAGCGCACCGATCCCGACCGCCGCACCAAGGGCTACGCGCTGCAATTTCTTTTCCGTCAGATCGAGCGCGACTACGGCACGGACGCGTTTGAAGCCTACATCGTCTTTGACGCGGACAATCTGCTCAAGCGCGACTTCCTCTCCCGGATGAACGAGGCGTTCGACGCGGGAGAGAAGATCGTCACCTCCTACCGCAACACGAAGAACTTCGCGGACAATTGGCTCTCCGCCTCCTACGCCATCCACTGGCTGCGGACGGTACGGCTGGAGCATCGCGCCCGCTCCGTGCTGGGCCTCGCGACGCGAATCCAGGGTACGGGATTTCTGTTTGCCGCCGAGCTGGTCAAAAACGGCTGGAATTACACCTCGCTGACCGAGGACCGCGCGTTTTCCGCCGATGCTGTGGCCGCGGGCTACAGCATTTCCTACTGCGACGCGGCACAGTTTTACGACGAGCAGCCCGTCCGGCTCAAGATCGCCCTGCGGCAGCGGCTGCGCTGGGCGAAGGGCCATTTGCAGGCGTTCACGGAGACGGGCGGCAGGCTGTTACGGCACGTTTTTTCCTCCGGCAGCGCACCGACCGCCTTCATGTCCTACGATATGTTCTGTATCGTCGCCCCGCGCTCCCTTCTGAGCATTTTTCACCACATTTTACAGCTTCTGTTCCCGTTCGTCCTGTGGCTTTCGCTCGGTGAGCCGTTCGGCGCGGTCACGGCGGCGCTGCTGTCCGTCCTTGCCGCCGTCGGAACGCGGTACCTGGAGAATACCCTTGCCGCCGTCTATGTTTTTATCGCCGAACGCCGCCGCATCCCGCCGATGCCGTTTTGGAAAAAGGCGTGGTTTTCCCTCACCTTCCCGATTTTTGACATCATCGGCAGGGCTTCGACCTTCCTCGCGCTGTTCCGCCGCGTCGATTGGAAGCCCATCCCTCACGATTCCGCCGTCACCATTGACGACTTGGAGGCGATCGCAAAATAAATCAGCGCAGGAGAGTTTTTCCTCTTCTCCCGCGCTGGTTTTTTTGTTTTATTCCGCAATCAAATATTCCGCGTTCAACGCGTCGAGCATATCCGCAAAATAGGTGTGCTCAACGATGTCTCGCAGCACCTCGGGATCGGATACCCATGTGTTGAGCTGAATTCTTACCGTCCCCTCGGCGGCAATGGCATCCGCACGACCGTCGCCCGTGCCGAAGAAGCGGAAGGAAATACCGTCCGCGCTCTTGATCTCCTCGTCAAACGCAAAGCTCTCGGCGTACACTGAATCCAAGCCGACGCCCTTGCCTTCGTGTGCAGAGATACTCACCCACAATGCGCCGCCGTCCTCTGTCAGATAGACTGCATTGCAGAATGCCTGGCGGTGCCACTCGTCCTCGGCAGGATTCGGGCACATCGGTATCGTTTCTCGAGAAAGGTAAACCGCCCCCTCCACCGGTGTCGCGACCTCGTCCAAATAGGAGAAGTCCGCACAGAATGCCGCATCGTTCTTCACAAGCGTCGTCAGGTCGTCGGCAGAATAATAATACCCGCCATCGAAGGTCATGTGGCGGTTCCATGTCGCGCCGCCGGATTCGTCGTCGCGAAGTCCGTCCTTGCACAACCTAATTTCGATTGCCCGTTCCGCAACCTCGTTTGCGGCTTTCACCGCCTCCTCGCGGGTAAAGACCGGTGCGCTATCCCGCTGCCACATCGTGCCGTAGCCGTATTCGTCCGCCTGCTCGTCCATTGCCTGTCGAGCCTCCTGTCCGTTCGTGAACAGACGTACACCGAACAGTCCCGCTGCCGCCGCCGTGACAGTCAGCGCAGCAGCAACCGCCGCCGCGATCAGCACCTTCGGCAGAATGCGGCGCTTCCGCACCGAAGCGTGAGCTTCTTCGATCAGCGCATCGTCCGCGCCGTTCATCGCCTTCATCAGATCCTCTTGTTTCACAGCAATTCCTCCTTTTGCAAATAGCGCTTCAGCTTTTCCCGCGTTCGGTGGAGCATGGATTTGACCTTGCTCTCGGAATAGCCGAAGCGCGCTCCGATCTCCGCGAGGGAATCCAGATACCAATAGCGGCAGAGAAAAACGCGCCGCTGCAGCTCCGGCAGTCCTCGGACAAACTCGCCGATCGCCCGCTCCAGCTCCCTGTGCTGCGCCTGCTGCTCGGGGCTGCCGCCGTCCGAGATCACCTCCGCCAGCTCGTCCAACGACAGGGCGTATTGCTCGGCGCAGCGCTTCTGCGCACCGTTTGCACGCACGCGGTCGATGGCAATGTTGCGCGCCAGCTTTCCCAAATATGTCGCCAGCCGCTCCGGCTCCTTCGGCGGG
>URWG01000175.1 GCA_900551495.1 uncultured Eubacteriales bacterium | reverse complement strand
TCGGCGCGGACACCTTTATCCGCACCGGCACCTGCGGCGGCATCAATTTGGATGTAAAGTCCGGCGATATTGTCGTTGCCACCGGCGCCATTCGCTTTGAGCATACGTCGCAGGAATATGCGCCCATCGAGTACCCCGCCGTTGCAAATCTCGACATCACAGTTGCGCTGCGTCAGGCTTCGCTTGCTATGGGTAAGACGACCCACACCGGCGTCGTCCAGTGCAAGGACGCGTTCTACGGTCAGCACAGCCCCGCGAAAATGCCCGTCTCCTACGAGCTGCTGCAAAAGTGGGAGGCTTGGAAGCGCTTGGGCGTTCTCGCCAGCGAGATGGAGTCCGCCGCGCTGTTCGTGGTTGCCGACGCGCTGCACTGCCGCTGCGGCTCGTGCTTCCATGTGATTTGGAATCAGGAGCGCGAGGCTGCAGGCTTGGATCAGGATATGGATGAGGATACCTCCTCCTCCGTCCGCGTCGCCGTCGAAGCGCTGAAGCTCATCATTGAGCAGGACAGAAAAAATCAGAAATAATTCGGGAACCTTTTTCGTTCCCGTTCGTCCAATGGACAGAAGGAGGTGAGATGCGTGAGACGCAACTGGTGGTTCGTATGGGTCGAGGTCGCCGTGCTCGCGGTCGCACTGTTTGTTTCCTATAAGATCGTGGCGGCGAAGGTAGACGGGATGCTCTCACCGTATCTTACCGGTGATCTTGATACGCCCCCGGCGACCGAGGCAACCGAGGAAGAACCGAATATCGTTGACAAGATCATGAACAAGGCGGAATCCGTTATCGGCAAAAAGATCAATTACGAGGACCTGATCTTTGACTATGCCAATGCCTATGCAAAGGAAATGATGAAGGAATCGGAGCAGGAGCGCAACGCCGTGAGTTCGCCGTTGTCTTGAAGTAAAAAACCGAAGCGCGGCAGGAAACTGCCGCGCTTTTTATTGAGTGCGTCTGAGACTGCCCCATATGTCATTGCGAGGGTGCTTGCACCCGTGGAAATCTTGCAGAGCTGTTTTGATTTTTCGACAGATTTCGACGAATTTGAAACTGCCTGCACGAGATTACCATGTCGCTTTGCTCCTCGCAATGACAAGGCTGGGGATTCTACGCTCTGCCGCACGTTTTCTTGATTGGAGAGAGCAATGGACAGAAGAAACGAAATTGCCGCGCTGGCGGAGTCCGAGGAGGAGCGGATGCTGCTGATTCGGACGGTGGATCGCCTTTCCCGTGCGATGGAGCGGGAGCAGCCTGCCGCTTCGACATTTCTGACAGTGCGGGAGCAGGCACTGCTCCGAACGCTCCTGCCGAGCTGCGCTTTTTGGGGCGGGACGGAGAGAGCGGAGCGTGCCGTGGCGTACTGGCTGCCCGAGTATTTGGCACCGGAGGACCTTTTCGGCGGCGACGGCGGTGCGATTACCTGCCTGCGCGGGCATTTTTACGAAAAAAACGCCCTGTCGCATCGTGATGTGCTCGGCGCACTGATGGGCGCGGGAATCCGCCGCGATGCAGTGGGGGATATTTACCTGCATGAGACAAGCTTTGAGTGCTTTGTTCTCTCCGAGCTGGAGCGGTATCTGCTGGACAATCTGACCGACGCGGGACATCAACGGCTGCGGCTGGAAAAGATTGACCCTGCCGCGGCGGAGCGACCGCCGCAGGCAATGAAGGAGCTGCGGCTGAGCGTCGCTTCGCCGCGGCTGGACAGCGTGCTTTGCGCAGCGTTTCATCTCAGCCGCGGGGACGCTGCTGCTGCCGTCCGCATGGGTGCGGCGGCGGTCAACGGTATGACCTGCCTGAAGCCCGATCGGTCGGTTGCGGAAAATGACGAGCTGTCCCTGCGCGGACGCGGGAAGCTGCGCGTGCTTTCCTTCGACGGTCAGACCCGACGCGGGCGGCTGTCGATGACCGTTGGGGTCTACACTTAGATCACAACGACCGGCTTGATCAGATCACGCGGCTTGTCGCGCATCAGCATCAGAGCCTCCTCAATATGCTCAAAGCCGTTGAAGCGATGGGTGATCAGACGGGAGGTGTCCAAGCGACCGTTCCGCATCAGTGCGGCAAGCTTCTCCATGCGCAGGCGTCCGCCGGGCATTAAGCCGCCGGCGATGGTTTTGTGGCCCATGCCGCAGCCCCATTCGACGCGGGGAATGAGAACGCTTTCACCGCTGCCGAGGTAATTGACGTTGCCGATGCGTCCGCCCGGCTTTAACATCTTGACCGCTTCTGCAAAGGTCTCCTCGGAGGTTCCGCCGGCGATTACAACGCGGTCAACACCCTTGCCGTTTGTTTTTTCCATGATTTGCTCTAAAATGCCGCCCTCATGATAGTTGATAATATCCGTCGCGCCGTAGGCGAGAGCGGCATCGGCGCAGACTCTCCGGGAGCCGACGGCAAACAGCCTTGCGGCGCCGTGCATTGTTGCCGCAGCAACCGACATCAGACCGACCGGTCCGATTCCGATGACGCATACGTCGTCGCCGAAGCGAACGTCGGCAAGCTCAACGCCGTGGAAGCCTGTCGGAACCATATCAGCCAGCATGACCGCCGCAACGGGGTCGATACCGTCCGGGAGCAGCGCCATGTTTGCGTCTGCTTCGTTTACATGGAAGAATTCTCCGAACACGCCGTCCTTGAAGTTAGAAAACTTCCAGCCCGCGAGCATCCCGCCGGAGTGCATGGAGTAGCCCGCCTGCGATTCCAAAGCGCCCCAGTCGGGCGTGATGGCGGGAATAATAACGCGGTCGCCGACGCGGAAATCCCGCACCAACGCGCCGACCTCAACAACCTCACCGACCGCCTCGTGTCCGAGAATCATATTGCGGCGGTCGCCGATCGCACCCTCCCAGACCGTATGTACATCAGAGGTGCAGGGAGAAACGGCAATCGGTCTGACGATGGCGTCCAACGGGCCACAGACGGGGCGCTCCTTTTCGATCCAACCGGTTTTTCCGATCCCAAGCATTGCAAAGCCTTTCATAGTCAGCATCTCCTTTGAGTAAAATTTTATCGATACGCTAGTATCGATTAGAATATACCGAATAGAGAGCGATTTGTCAAGGGGTTTTTCGAAATTTTCTTTGGAAACGACGATTTTTTTTGAAAAAAGACGGTTGACAAAGCCGTTTCGGTATGCTATAATACAGTGTCAAATGAGCAATGGCGTTCAT
>URWG01000174.1 GCA_900551495.1 uncultured Eubacteriales bacterium | reverse complement strand
GAGTGTGCGTAGCACATGGGATTCTTGATGAAATATTTTCATCAAGAATCAGTATCAAAACAAGAGCGGCATGGATGATACGCCGCCCTTGTCATGAACATATATATTCGGGATCAAGAAAAGTATTCCGCGATATTTTGAAAAACGCCCCGAACGGTCTCCCCGAGCTTTGCAAAAAAGCCCGCTTCCTCCGGCTGCTCGAATACCTCCGTGGTATCGCCGCCCGGGATGCACACCGTCACAATCTCGTCTGCGGTCGCCCGATGCAGTCCGAGCTTCTCCGCGCGCGCTTCAATGCGGTCAAGGTCGATTCCGCGCTCATAGAGCGCCGTCAGCTCCTTCTCCTCCTCCGTCAACGCCGCATAGGTATCCTCCAACTCCGCCGTTACCGTCTGCGCCTCGTAGAGGCTCACAAAGCTGAACACCGAAAGCAGCAGCAGTCCCAGCGTCAGCGCAATGCCGATCACGCGCACTGCACCGACACGTCGCTGCGGCAGCGCCTTTTTAACGGTACGCCGCCGCGGCTCCTCGGGCAGGAGTGTTCTGCGCATGAGCTGCCGCGCCGTGCTGTCGGCAAAAATATCATATGCCGCCGCGCCGTCGGTACGGTATTGTTCCCGCTGCGCCATACAGCAGCGCTCCCTTCAAAAAAGAATCGGTCAAAGCTTCTCCGCCACGCGGAGCTTAGCGCTTCTCGCCCGCGGATTATCCGTCAGCTCCGCGGCTGCGGAGACGATGGGCTTTCGGGTCAGAACGGTCACGCGCGGTTTTTTGCCGCAGACGCAGACCGGAAAGTCGGGCGGGCAGGTGCAGCCCTTCGCCGCCGCCTGCATCGCCGTTTTCACAATGCGGTCCTCCAAGGAATGGAAGGTAATCACCGCCAGCCGTCCCTTCGGGTTCAGGCAGTCGATGGCATCCTCCATCAGCCGCCGTACCGAGCCGAGCTCGTCGTTGACGGCAATGCGGATTGCCTGAAAGCAGCGCTTCGCGGGGTGCTGCTTTTCGCGCAGCGCCTGCGGGGGCATTGCGCTTCGGATCACGTCCGCAAGCTCCATGGTCGTTTGAATCGGCGCGGACTGCCGACGGCGCACGATTGCCGCCGCGACCTGCGGGGCGTAGCGCTCCTCGCCGTACTCATAGAAAATGCGGCGCAGCTCGTCGCCCGACCATGCGTTAACGACCTCGTAAGCCGTCAGCGCATCATCGCGGTCCATGCGCATATCCAGCGGCGCATCCGCCATATAGGAAAAGCCGCGTTCGGCGTCGTCAAGCTGCGGCGACGAAACGCCGAGGTCAAAGAGCATCCCATCCACACCGGAGAGGGAAAGCCCGTTCAGAATGGCTCGTATCTCGGAAAAATTGGAGTGGACCAGCGTCACCCGCTCCATATAGAGCTTCAGCCGTTCCTCCGCCGCCGCCAGCGCCGTTCGGTCGCGGTCAATGCCGATCAGCCGTCCGGTCGTCAGGCGTTTGACGATCTCAAGAGAATGTCCCGCACCGCCGAGCGTACCGTCCACATAAATCCCGTCGGGGTGTTCGGCGACGTTCAGCGCCGCAATGCACTCGTCCAAAAGGACGGATTTGTGA
Source organism: uncultured Eubacteriales bacterium (assembly GCA_900551495.1). GTDB lineage: Bacteria > Bacillota > Clostridia > Oscillospirales > Oscillospiraceae > JAZOXB01. The sequence goes on along the minus strand of URWG01000174.1, from coordinate 1,688 downwards.
AAGAATTCCATCAGAAGCCCAGCTCCTCCATCGCCGCAGCGATCGCCTCGGGCGTAAGGTACTTGGCTTCCTCCGCCTCGTAGCGCTCCGCCGACCAGATCTCCGCCCGACCCGCCTGACCGAGGAAGATGACCTCCTGCTCGATGCCGGCGTAGCGGCGGAAGGACTCGGGCAGAAGAAAGCGCCCCTGCTTGTCCGGCTCGCATTTGGTCACGTTTGCAAAGAAGAAGCGCATGGCGCGCGCCTTGGAAGCGGGCAGCTCGTTGCAGTGCTCCAGCACGCGCCGCCACTCCGCCTCGGGGTAGACGGTGAGGCAGGCGTCCGGCGCCTTGGCGATATAAAACGCGTCGCCCAGCTCCTCCTTCAGCTTTGCGGGGACGAACAGACGACCCTTCGCGTCCAAAGAATGGCGGTATTGACCGAACATTTGCTTCACCTCGCTCCATTTTGCTCATTTTTCATCCATTTTGCTCCACTTTGCTAACAGTATACTATTTCCGCAGTGAAAAATCAATCACTTTTTCCCACTTTTGTATGGTTTGTACAGGATTTTTTTTGGAGAAAACGTGAAAAAATCGCATTTTCAAACGTATGTTCGCCATTTGGCGCCAAAAATCCCCCGAATACCGAAGCCCGGTATTCGGGGGGATAGGAGCAATCGTCTTGGCTTTCCGCAGGCTCAATAATACAGCTCGCGGATGACCGCTTCGCATTGCTCGGCATTCATGCCGCACTCGACAGACGGATGGTACAGCAGTTGAAGCAGCAGCAGGTCAACGTCCGTCAGCTCCTGCGGCTCGGCGTAATACTGGTAAATGAGGCTGTCCGGACGGAGCGTGGTGTCCTGCACGGGACCCAAGCCGTTATAAATCTCCTCTAAGATCACGGAATTGCGCAGATACTGGTCCACATCGTTGCGGATACCGATGTCCTCGTCGTACATCTCGTTGTTGCCGTTGTACCAAAAATGCACAATGCCGTCCGAAAGGTCACCGTTCACGACGTATCCCATTTCCTCCATTAGTTGATCTTGGTTTCGGAAGCGGATGCGCAGATTTGCAGCGTCGGCATACTCGGCGGGGTAAAAGCCGGGAAAGCCGTAGATGCCGTTGAGGATGTCCGCCATCTTGTCGATCGTCGCAAGGTCCTCGTCGGTGCAGTCGCCGTCCAGCGAATAGTAGATCGGCGTGACCCACTTCTGCACGACGGTGGGGTCGCCGGAATCGACATACTCGCCATCGAGGCAGACCTCGTTAAAGTACGTAATCACATCCTCGACCGAAACGCCGGGAATGTACAGCTCAGAGTGCTCCTCCTCCGGCTCGGTCGGCGCTTCGGTGGGTGCTTCGGTCGGCGCCTCGGTCAACGGCTCGTCGGTCGGAATGATCGTCTCCGTCGACGGGAACGTCGGGGCAGCCGTCTCGTCGGTCTGTGTCTCCGGCAGCAGGAAGGAGCAGCCCGTCAAAAGGCAGACGATCAGCAGGCACGGGATCAGTTTTTTCATGCGGAATTTCCTCCTATCGGTTTGGGGCTGTCAAAAGGTCCGGTATTCTCAAAATACCTTTCGTGCAAAGAGCGCTGCTATCGGCTCCCTCCGACGAGGGAGCTCAGAGTGTCAAAAAAGTGCCGAGTTTGTCATTGCGAGACCCTGAAAGGGTCGTGGCAATCTCGCGGAATTATTCTGAAAT
>URWG01000173.1 GCA_900551495.1 uncultured Eubacteriales bacterium | reverse complement strand
TTGCCCTGCCGTGGCTGCAAACGGCGGTGCTGCCCGTGTCCTATCGGCGGGCAGCGGAGGAAATCGGGAAACTGATTGAAGCCAACCGTCCCGATCTTGTCGTCTGCCTCGGGCAGGCGGGCGGGGAGAGCATGGTGCGGCTGGAAAAGGTCGCGCTGAACTATACCCGCGCGTCCGTCGCCGACAATGACGGCGTGCTTCTGCGCTGCGGCGCCGTTCTTCCCGACGCGCCCGACGCAATCTTTACCGGGACGGAAATCGAAACGCTGATTGACCGCCTATCCGAGAAGCACGCAGTGAAGCTGAGTCTTACCGCGGGGAGCTACGTCTGCAATTCGACCTATTTTACCGCGCTTTATCGCAACGACGGGCAGGCGCTGTTTGTCCATCTGCCCTATTGCACGGGGCAGGGCGAGCCGTCCGAAACACCCGAGCGCATGGCGCAGACGGTGCAAGAGCTGCTGACGCTTCTGCATACGCCGAGCCTTTCATAGTGCAGCCTTATCGGGCTTCTTTGACGCATCCGTAGAATTTGCTCCACGCTACCGACAGAATTCCGTCGAAACTCACACTTGCTTTTCTGCCCATTTCCCTGTATAATTTCCCGCGATGAGCAAACAGGGGGTGACGGTATGCGACGGTTTTCGATGAAACGCCGAGCTACCCGTGCCTCCGTTTTTCGTTTCGGTGGCGTGTCCCTTTTTCCCGTATTCCTTCAGAACCGTGAACGGTGATTTTTCCGTTCACGGTTCTTTTTTTGCGGTTGGGGCTCTCCCGAAGCACGGACAGAAAGGAGAACAATATGAAAAAACGACAAATTCCGGAAAACGGCATCTACGACGCCCGCGCCTTGGGGATTGGACGAATGGGGCTGTTAGGCTTTCAGCACCTGTTCGCAATGTTCGGCGCGACGGTGCTGGTGCCGATCCTGACGGGGCTGAGCGTTTCGGCAACGCTGCTGTTTGCGGGGCTGGGGACGCTGCTGTTCCACCTGATAACGCGCGGCAAGGTACCGGCGTTTCTCGGCTCGTCCTTCGCGTTTCTCGGCGGCTACAAGGCAGTCGCGCCGCTGATCGACGGCACGCAGCCGAACACCGAGCTGCTGCCGCATGCCTGCTTTGGCGTCGCCTGCGCGGGGCTTGTCTATGTCGTCCTGTCCTTCCTGTTCAAAATTTTCGGTGCGCGGAAGGTCATGCGCTTCTTCCCGCCGATCGTCACCGGTCCGATCATCATTGCGATCGGTCTGAATCTCTCCGCCTCCGCCGTCGATAACTGCGTGAAAAATCCGTGGGTCGCCCTCTGCGCCGTCGCGATCATCATTACCGCAAATATCTGGGGCAGAGGCATGGTCAAGATCGTGCCCATTCTTCTGGGTGTTGTCGGCTCGTACCTGCTGGCGGTCCTCATCGACCCCGCCGTTCGCAGCGGCTTGACACAGGCAGTGTCCGACGCGCCGTGGTTCGCGCTCCCCGTCGATACGGATACCACGGTGTTCGCCCTGTTTACCCACGGAAACGCGAATTGGCAGTTACTTCTGACCGCAGTCATTACGATCGTCCCGCTGAGCCTTGCGACGATGGTCGAGCATATCGGCGATATTTCCGCCATCTCCTCCACCTGCAACCGCAATTACATCGAAAACCCGGGGCTGCATCGCACGCTGCTCGGTGATGGGCTTGCAACGACCCTTGCCGCGCTCTTCGGCGCTCCCGCAAACACGACCTACGGCGAAAATACCGGCGTTCTTGCCCTGAGCCGCATCTACGACCCGCGCGTGATCCGCATTGCCGCTGTTTTGGCTGCTCTGCTCTCGTTCTGCCCGAAATTCGCCGCCGTGATCTCGGCGATCCCCGGCGGGACGATCGGCGGCGTCAGTCTCGTCCTCTACGGCATGATCTCCGCCGTCGGTGTGCGGAATGTGGTGGAAAATAAGGTCGATTTTACGAAATCACGCAACGTCCTGATCGCCGCACTGATCCTCGTTCTCTCCATCGGTATCAGCTATTCCTCGGCAGGCGCACTGACGCTCGGCTCCGTCAGCCTTTCGGGGCTTGCCGTCGGCTCGGTCGTCGGTATCGTCCTGAATGCCGTCATGCCCGGGAAGGACTATGTTTACGGCGCGGACAAGCAGGGCGACGAGTCGGTCAACTTCATCGTGCAATAACCAAAGCCCCCCGTTTCCGCATTTTCGGCGGGAACGGGGGCTTTTACATTTTGTAGGCTTTGCCGGATGCCGGCTGCGTTTCGGCAGGCTCTGGTGCAGCAATCTCCGCTGCGACGGAAGCGACGAAAATACCGCGGCGCCGGCAGGGGAAGGGTCAACAGGCAAAGATGCCTTCGCTTCATTGCGGCTTATACGCCGGTCATGGACTCCAGGACCGTCATTTCGTCCATGTCGATGCCCTTATGGAGCGACAAGCCCTCCGCAATGTCAATGTCGCACATCTTTCCGTCACGGATGCAGACAAGACGGTTTTTCCCGCCGGAGGCGAGGATATTGACCGCGTGGTAGCCCATTCGCGTTGCGGTCACGCGATCGCGTCCGGTCGGCGTGCCGCCGCGTTGAATATGTCCGAGCACCGTCACGCGCGGGTCGATGCAAATCTCCTCTTTGATCCGCGCCGCAACGTCATAGGCGCTGCCCGCGCCCTCGGCGACGACGATCATGTAATGCGTGAAGCCGTTGAGCCGCGCGTTGCGGATCTTTTCAATGACTTCCTCTTCGAAATTCTCCTTGTTCTCGGGCACGAGCACCGCCGTTGCACCGACCGCAAGACCGACGTACAGCGCCAAATGTCCCGCATTGCGCCCCATGACCTCTGCAACGGAGCAGCGCTCGTGGGACTGCATGGTGTCGCGCAGCTTGTCGATACACTCAATCGCGGTGTTCGCCGCAGTGTCAAAGCCGATGCAGTAGTGCGTGCAGGCGATGTCATTATCAATCGTCCCGGGGATACCGACCACGGGAACGCCGAGCTTGGAAAGCTCCAGCGCGCCGCGGAACGTGCCGTCGCCGCCGATGGCAACGATACCGTCCAGCCCCAGCAGCTTGCAGGTGTTCAGCGCCTTATCTCTGCCCTCCTCGGTCATGAACTCCATGCTGCGTGCGGTATAGAGGATCGTGCCGCCGCGGTTGATGATGTGCGCGACGCTCTTTTCGTCCAGACGCACGATGTCGCCGTTGATGAGTCCGTTCCAGCCGCGCCGGATGCCGATTACCTCGATGCCGAGATGAAGCGCAGAGCGCACGACGCTGCGGACCGCCGCATTCATGCC
>URWG01000172.1 GCA_900551495.1 uncultured Eubacteriales bacterium | reverse complement strand
CTCCTCCTGCCGCTCACGCTCTGCGGCAAGCTTCCGTTCGCGTTCTGCGCGTTCGCGCTCCTCTTTCCGACGCTGCCGCTCGCGCTCGCGTTCCTCTTTCCGACGCTCCTCCTCCTGCTGTAGCAGTTGAACGGCGTCGCGGTAATCCTCGCGGGTCTGCTGCCGTGCCGCCTCCTCCAGCGCCTTTGCGCGGAGGGCAAGCTGCTCGGGCAGATGCTCGGCAAAATATTCCAGCTCCTGACGGAAAAGCTTGCTGCGGCGGCGGGCCCCTCCGCCTCGCGCTCCATCCGCTCCTGCCGCTTGCGGGCTTCCTCTGCCTCCCGTTCGCGGCGTTTGCGTTCGCGCTCGGCTGCCTTCTCCGCCTTGATGCGTTCCAGCTCCGCCTTCTTTTCCGCCTTGATGCGTTCCTCCTCTTCCTTGCGTTTGCGCTCCTGCTCCTCGACGAGGCGGCGGCGTTCGGCAGCCTCCTCCTGCATGAGCTGTTCCTTCGTCAGCTCCTCAATCAGGACCTTGCGGATCTCAACATCGGGAAGATCGTAGTCCTCCGTCAGCTCCTCCACAATCTGATGAATGAACTTCGGCTTGAGGGTGCGTTTCCTGCCCTTGGGCGGGGTCGGGATCACGCGGTCCGCCTCGTCCTCAAGGTAGCCCTTCAAAATCAGGTACTGGAACAGGATATTGCGGTAAATATCCTGCTCAAAGCGCTCGTTAATCTGCGGATTCTGCTCCACGATGCGGATTGTATAGCCGATGTCGTTGTAGCTGCGCAGGAATTCAAACAGCTTTAAGATTTGGTGATAGTCCTTATTACGCTTCAGAATGTTCGTCTTGTTGATTGTTCCCTTGATGCGGCTGAGCTTGCTCATCTGCTGGGCAAAGGGGCTGTTCATATAGACGTTCAAAATGCGGTAAATTCTCGAAATGCGGGAGAAGGTATCGCGGTTTTTCTCGTCCGTCTCCAGCGCGCTGTCAATTTCCTTGATGTGCAGGAACATATCGAAATGGACCTGCTCCGTCGCGCTGCACATATCGGTTTTGACCTTCAGCTTCGCACCGAATTCGTCGCTCATCGCCTCAAACAGCGCATCATGGCGAATTTTGACGAAGTGGAAGGCATATTCCATCGTGGTGAACACGAGGCGGTTCTCATACAGACCGATGGACTCCTCGTGATAGCGCTGCATCAGCCGACTGGGACGGACGTCGCCGCTGTCGGGGTCGAACGACTCCACCAAGCCGGAGTGCTGCGCCAAATGCCGCACCGTCTCCGAGCCGGATTTTTTCGCGTTGGCGACGTTAACGATCAGATCCTCCTCATTGATGATATGGCGCGGGGAGGCAACGATATTCTGCATCGCGTTGAGCGTTTCCTCGATCGCATCGACCCACGTCAGATCGACAGTCTTGACGAGCTTACGGTTGGAAAACCGGAATTCGTTCTGTGCGCGGGAAACCGCGTCCATAAAAAACTCGTAAAAGTCCGTGCTGCCGATTGCACGCGTCACGCCGCGGACAAATTTCGTATAAATCGGGTCAATCAGCGACGCCTGCTTCTTTTCCTCTGCCACAGCAGCACCCCCAAGCGGTATCAGTTATTCTTCTTCAGATAATCGACGTAATCCTTGCAGATCGCCATTTGGTTCTTACCGAACAGGCGGTCAAGGTAGTTGTTAAATTTAGTCAGCTCGTCCTTCATAAAGCCGAGCGACAGGGACTCGAATTTGCGCAGGACCTTCTTTGCAATGATAAAGTCCACCGCCTCAATCTCCGTACCGCCGCACGCCATAAAGCACGGGACGAACTCGCCGATCTGCCGCATGATACGGTTGCCGAAGGCAAGGCGGAAGTTTTTGATGAGGTATGCGTTCAGCTCCTCTAACTTCGCCAGCATCTCGTCGGAAACGCGGTAGGTATGCTTCGCCTCGTCAAACAGCGCGGTCAGATGATCGGTCGAGATTGTGATCGGCTCGGTCGACTCGCATTCAAACGGCTCGGCACGGCTGTCCAAATCGATGGGGACCGCACGGTCGTAGACCTTATCCGCCACGGCAAAGGTCGAGTCGTCGTTATTGATCGTGCCGACGAACCAAACGTTGTCGGGGATATGCACCGTGCCCTTGTCGATCAGGCAAGGGTCATTGTCCCACGTGGCGGTCACAATATCGACCTTCCACTCCTCCTTGCGCGGCAGCTCAAGGATCGACAGCATTTCTGCAAAGTAATATTCCACGCGCGCAATGTTCATCTCGTCGAGAATGACCATTTGCGGGTCGCGGTAGTAGTTGCTCTCATAGATCGAACGGAGGAAGTCCGTTTCGGTGTATTTCTTCGTAAATTCGTTGTAATAGCCGTAAAGCTCCGTCCGCTCACGCCAAGCGGGCTGCACGGAAACCAGTGCCGCATCCTTGCCGACAAAGCGCCCGAACGCATACGGTAGCGAAGTTTTACCCGTACCGGAAATACCCTGCAAAATGATGATCCGCGCCGTTCCCATCGAGGCAACGAAGTAGCGCATCATATTCAGATCGTAATACAGATGAAGCTGCGACGCGGTATAGCGGCGCAGACGGTCGCAGAACTGCTCCAGCGTGATCGTGTTGTCGTACACCGGATGCTGCGGATTGGTCTTGTAATAGTTGTCCACCGTCGTCAGGCGGAAGAAGCGGCTCTCCGAGGGATCGACGCAGGGCGATTGGAGGGTATTGCGGTTCTCGTTGGGCTGGAACTCCTCGGGATTTTCTTCCTTCTCCGGCTCGGGCTGCTCCTGCGGAACGCCAAGCTCGGCTGCCTTCATTTGCAGCAGCTTGTCCTTCTCGTAATTCGCCCGCAGGAGGTCGCGTTGCAAATTGCGCACCTGTTTGACCAGCTCGTCGTACTTTTTGACCGGCACGCGGAAGCGCAGCAGCTTTTTGCACAGGCGGAACAGCAGATAGACTAAGCCTGCTGCGATCGCCAGCAGCACCAGCTCCGTGATAATCAGAAGAATCCACTCGCCGACGGAAAAATCCCCGTCGTACTGTCGGATCAGCTCAAGGCGCATTGGGAAATTGAACAAATAGTTCAAAAACTGGAAAAAGGACGCAAAAATATCCGCAAATGCGCGGAAAACCCTTCCGACATCCTCCAAAAAATACTTGAAAAAGTTGTCCATGTTTTACCTCTCTGCCCTGCGGACGGGTTGGAATTGCGGGTGCGCGGGGGTCGGCAAAGCAGCTTTACCGACCTCGACGGCAACCGTTTATCAGGGAGCTTATACTATAATCTGTTAAAAAGCTTGAAAAGCTTTTTATAGCGCCAACGGCGCGTCAGATTCTGCATGAGAC
>URWG01000171.1 GCA_900551495.1 uncultured Eubacteriales bacterium | reverse complement strand
TCTGCCAAACGGCAGACGCCCGATTGGTTTATTTCCGGTTTTGCTTGGCGATCTGCTCGCGTTCGCGGCAGATGTCCGCCCATTTGGTCATCTTATCCCAGCGTGCGGAGAGGTCGGCAAGCGCCTTCGGGATGTCGATCTTCTGCGGACAAATCTGTGCACACGCGCCGCAGCCGACGCACGCCGAGGGGCGCTTCTCCGGCGGGAGCAGCTCGAGGCGCATAGTAACCGTGTTGCTCGGCTGGAAGCGCATATCATTGTATGTATGCAGGAGCATGGGGATGTCCAGCCCCATCGGGCAGCCGTCGCAGCAGTAGCGGCAGGCGGTGCAGGGCAAAGAATCCTTCAGCGTATCGGCAATTTCAAGCAGCGCCTTCTCCTCCTCCGCAGCGAGCGGACGGCAGGCTGCAAAGCTTTCCGCATTCTGCCGCATTTGCTCGGGCGCGGACATACCGCTGAGGATCATCACGACATTTTCCAGCCCCTGCAGCCAGCGGAACGCCCAATCGCAGTCGCTTGCCGTCGGGATAAGGGTGCGGAGCTTTGCCTCCGCCGCCTCGGGCAGGGTTGCCAGCTTTCCGCCGCGCAGCGGCTCCATGACCCAAACGGGGATGCTGCGCTCGGTCAGCAGCTCGTACTTCTGCTTGGCGTCTTGTAAGGTCCAATCGAGGTAGTTGAGCTGAATTTGGCAGAATTCCATGTCCTTGCCGTGCGCGTCGAGGAAGCGGCGCAGATTGTCCGGCTGTCCGTGGGAGGAAAAGCCGAGGTGACGGATCCTGCCCAGCCGCTTCTGCTCGACAAAATAGTCGATAATGCCCCAGCGCCGGTCCTCGTAGACGGGCAGGGAGCTTTCGCAGACGTTGTGCAGCAGGTAAAAGTCGAAGTATTCCACGCCGCACTTTTTCAGCTGCTCCTCGAAAATCTCCGCGGGGTCGTAGCGCTCGGCGGTCTGGTGCCCGGGGTATTTTGTCGCAAGGTAATACGACTCGCGCGGGTACGCCGACAGCAGCTTCCCGATGACGACCTCGGACATCCCCTCGTGGTAGGGGTAGGCGGTGTCGAAATAATTGATGCCGTGGGCAATCGCGTAATCGACCATTTCCTCGGTCGTCTGCTCGTCGATGCTGCCGTCGGCAAGCTTGGGCAGACGCATCGTGCCGAAGCCGAGGCGGGACAGCCGCAAGCCCTGAAATTCCTTGTAGATCATGTTATTTTTCCTCCAGCTTATCACCGGCGAGATAGACTGCCTTGCGGTGCAGCTCGGCATCGCAGAGGACAAAATCCGCCGTTTTTCCGTCGGCGATCGAGCCGACCTCGTGCAGTGCGCCGATCTGACGGGCGGGGTTGTAGGTCGCAGCCCGCACCGCGTCCTCGCGCGGGATCCCGAAGGAGATCGCCCGCAGCATACAGTCGTAGAGGTTCGTCGCGGAGCCTGCGATCGTGCCGTCGGCGAGCCGTGCCACGCCGCCCTTGAGGAACACCTGCTGACCGCCCAGCTCATATTCGCCGTCGGGCATACCGCAGCAGCGCAGCGAGTCGGAGATCAGCACCATCCGCGCCGCACCGAACAGGCGGAATGCCATGCGGATCATGGCGGGGTGGACGTGCTGCCCGTCGGAAATGACCTCGGCGGAAACCTGCTCCGCCTCCGCTGCCGCAGCGATCACGCCGGGCTTGCGGTGGTGCAGCGCGGGCATGGCGTTGTAAAGGTGGGTCAGGTGCGTGACGCCCGCCGCGATCCCGCGCGCCGCCGCCTCATAATCCGCATCGGTGTGGGCGATGGAAACGGTGCAGTCGTGCTTTGCCTGACGGATAAAGTCCTCCGCGCCCTCCAGCTCCGGCGCGACATCGACGATTTTGACAAGACCGCCGCAGGAGCGGTTCAGCTCCGCAAAGGCGGCGTAATCGGGCAGACGGAGGTACGCGCCGTTCTGCGCGCCCTTTTTCTTCTCGGAGAAGAAGGGACCCTCCATCTGAATTCCGCGCAGCGCCGCGGCACGGGGCGTTTTGCGGTCAACGAATTCGCGGGCGGCGGCAAACGCCTTTTTCAGCGTCTCGTAGGGCAGCGTCATAGAGGCAGGGGCAAAGGAGGTCACGCCGTTTTTTGCCAAATACGCCGCCATCTTCTCCACGCCCGCGACCTCGCCGTCGGAAAAATCCGCGCCGGAATTGCCGTGGGTGTGGACATCGATCAGTCCGGGGAGGACGTAAGCACCGCCCAAATCGACCGCATCCTCCGATTCTGCGCCGAGAACATTGCAAAATTTCCCGTTTTCGACGGAAAAGCCGCCCTTTTCAAAGCAGAATTTTTCGGTGTAAATCATTGCGTTTTTGTAATTCATAGCTGCCTCCGGTACGTTATCCAAACAGCGCAGTTTATGCAAACTGCGCTGTTATATTCAATCAATGTTTCATTTCGGGCAGGCTGGCGGCGGCAACGGACTGACCCACGCGGCGGGTCTTTTCGTCCGGCAGCATCACGCGGACCTTCTTCGCCAGCTCCGGATACTCCTCTGCCATGATGCGCAGACAGTTTTCCAAAATGATCGAGCCGCCGACACCGGACATGACCCGTCCGAGGACGATCATATGGTGCACGTCATAGAAGCGGGTATAGAGCTTCATCGTGTGGGCAAGGTACGCGCCGATGGAGGCAAAAACCTTCTCCGCCCGTGTGTCGCCCGCCTCGACGAGCGCCTGCACCGCCTTGAGCTTCTCGGCGGGGGTGAGCGCCTCGTCAAGCTCGATTCCCGCGCGGGGTGCAAGCTTGATGACCGCGTCCTGCGAGAAATACTTGCAGCCGACGCCGATGTCCGTGGACCATTCGTCCGCCATGGCGCTCTCGTTCAGATCGACCGGCGCAAAGGCAAGCTCGTTGAGCCAGCCGAGGACGTTTCCGTCGGCATCGACATAGCCGACTGCCTCGCTGGTACCCATTGCCATGCCCATCACGGAGCCGGTCTCCAGTCCCATTGCGCCGGCAAGGGCGGTCACGTCGCCGTCATTCGCGACAACGATCGGTACGTCGCCGATCTCACGCGCGGCGCGGTCATAGATCGTCTTGACCAGCTCGCGCTTTTCGCGCGGAACCTTGATAAACAGGGCGGACACCATCGGGCTGTTGCCGATGAACACGCCCGCCGAGGACACGCCGATGCCGTCCACGCGGGGCATTTTGGACGCGGCGGTCCGGAATGCCTCGACGATACCGTCAAAGTGGTACTGCGGGTCCGCCTCCGTCTTGGGGTGCCAGACGACCTCCTCGGAGTAGACGGTCTTGCCGTCGATGACGGCGGAAACCTTGCGGTCCGAGCCGCCCGCGGCGAA
>URWG01000170.1 GCA_900551495.1 uncultured Eubacteriales bacterium | reverse complement strand
GCACGATGCGCCGTCTCATGCAGAATCTGACGCGCCTTTGGCGCTATAAAAAGCTCTTCAAGCTTTTTAACTGATTCTAATATAATTTTTGCGTTTGCGGTTTTTTCGCTGGAAAAGTGCGCCGAGGCGTGCTACAATAGGAATCCGATGCAGATGTTTTCCACGGAAGGATGTGTAGGGTATGATGAACGTTTCGCTGACCAACGGGGAATTTCGCCAGCTTCTGGACCTCGTTTTTATCGGCAACTGGGTGCTCAACTCCACGCGCGGCAACGACCGCATTGAAGAATACGACCAAATCGAGAGCAAGCTGTTCGGTCTGTGCCGAAACGGACCGCTCTCCGCACTGGTGGATACCTCGACCGGCATTGCGCTGCCCTCCCCCGCGTTCTGCAAGGGTGGGATCATGGAGGCGATCGCCTATTACGAGGACAGCGTGTTTTTTGACATTCTCGCCGACGAGCTGGCGCGGCGCGATATGGATTACCCCGAGATTACGGCGGAAAATCGCGATGAGCTGAGCGCCGAGACGGAGAAATATCTCGCCGAATTCGACGAAAACGGCGTGGAGAATCTCTACCTCGCCGGAGCGGAATAACAAAAAAAGACCCGTGCGGGCATTGCTCCCGCACGGGTCTGAGATTGTCAAAGAACCTATCACCTCAGAAAACGGCAGTACCCACTACCTCCCTCTGACGAGGGAGGTGGCAAAACCGAAGGTTTTGACGGAGGGAGAGAAAGTCCAAAATATTGCGTTTTTTCAGAAATTAAGCGGAATTAACCGCTTATATCTCTCCCTCAGTCGCCTACGGCGCCAGCTCCCTCGTCAGAGGGAGCTGATAGAGGTGCCTTCCGCACTAAGGGTATTTTGAGAAAACCGGACCTTTTGACAAACTGACCCGTGCGGGCATTGCTCCCGCACGGGTCTCTTTTATGGTTTTTATGTCTCCAACTGGTCGAGATTTTTTCCGAAGGGGGGCAGGCAGTGCTCCATGAACCAATCCAGCTCCGGCAGGTGCATATCCCGCAGCGCCTTCTCGGTCTGCGCGGCGGCGGATTCAAACTCCGTATTCCCCGCCTTCAGCTCCTCAATGCACTTAATGTGCGCCGAGAGCTTGTCGGCTGCCTTTACGATGTCATGCACCGTCTCGTCCTCCTCGTAGACCAGCGGCGCATAGCTCTCCCGCAGCGCCTCGGGCAGCATTTGCAGCAGCTTTGTGCCGCTGATGTGCTCGACCTGCTTGTACGCCGTCTTGATTTCGGGGTTAAAATACTTGATCGGCGTGGGCAAGTCACCCGTCAGGATCTCCGACGCGTCATGAAACAGTGCGGCGGTCGCGCAGCGCTCCGGCTCGGCAGGCAGTCCGAGGATGTCACGTCGGATCAGCGCCAGCCCATGCGCCAGCACCGCAACCATGTGACTGTGCTCCTGAATGTTCTCCGAGAAGGTGTTGCGCATCAGCCCCCAGCGTGTTATGTAACGCATACGAGAGAGCAGCGCAAAAAAACGGTATTCCTCCATCAGACTTCCTCCTCATAGTAGTCGGTCATCGGCTTGCGGACACGGCGGCGGCGCTGCGGCGTCTGTCCCGAAATGCCCGTAAAGCGTCCGTACGGCTCGGCGCGGACGGCAGAGGCGATCTCGCTGTAAAGACGGTAGAAATCCTTTGCGGTGTGCGGCTCGCTCAGCGCATCGGTCAGCCACACGCAAGGCTCCGGCTGCCAGTCGGCAAAGCGCTTGGAAAATGCCGCGCCGACACCCAAAATCTCGGCAAAGGGCAGCAGACGGTAGAAGCTCTGCCCGTCCAAGCGGGACAGGCGCTGCATTGTGTCGCGGTCCATCCGCCGCAGATAGGTCCGCAGACCGAGCAGTCGGCTGACCGTTTCGCGTCCGATGGAGGACCGCTGCCCGCCGAAGGTCGTCATCAGTCCGCAGAAAAGCTGAAGCAGCAGGCACAGCAGCGCCATTGCCGTCAGGGACGCCCCGCTCGCAAAGAGCAGCAGGACTCCCGCCGCAGCAAGTCCGAAGAGCTGCCGCGGCAGACGGCGGCGACGCAGCAGAGAAGCACCTGCATTCTGCACCAGCACGCAAAGCCCCGCGCAGACCGCCGACAGCAGCGGCAGCAGCAGCCAGCGCACGCCGATTGCAGGCAGTCGGACGTCAAAGATCATAAAGCCCAGCACAAAGCCCGCGCCGCCCGCAAGCAGACGGAGCACATAGGGGCTGCCCGTTTTTTTCAGGAACATCCGCTGCGTCCATCCGCTGCGCAGCGCACCGGCAGACGCCTTATACGCCGAGCGGAAGCGGATGCTCTGCGCGTCGCAGAGCGGGTCATGCAGGAAGATCGCCTGAAACAGCTTGCGCTCGGCGGGCTTTCGCTCGGTGCCCATATCCATCTGCTTTTTCAGGATGATCCGCCCGCGCGGATTGCGGTAGATCGTCACATAGCCCAGCGCACCCCAGCTTGCCAGCATTGCGGCGGCGTCGGGACGTTGGCTGTAAAGCTGACAGACCAGCTCCCCCGCCGTTGCCTCCGGCGAGAAGGTCTGCTGCTTTTTCGGCAGGATCGGCTTTGCCCGCAGGCGCAGGAACCAGTAGACCAGCGCCGCAGCCGTCAGCAGATAAAACGCAATGCGGTCCACGGCAACGGTCTTGCCGGGCTGATGGTGCAGGTCGAAGAAGCCGTCGGGACAGAGCATTTGGAAGCGCAGCGTCTCGTGGTCCTTCAAAAAGGTGGTCGCGGAGGCGGTAACGGTGTTCCCCTGAATGCTAATGTGCAGGAAATTGTCGATGACGTCGCCGTAATAGGAGCTGTTCCACGTCGGCTGGACCGTGACCTCCGTCGGGAAGTTCAGCGTAACGTTCAGCTTGCGGATGGGATAATCCCAACCCCTTTCCAGCAGCGCAACGAAAAAAAGCTGCCCGTCGGACTGCTCCGCCGCGCTGCACGGCAGGCTGTAAGTACAGGTGAAGGTCTGCTTGCCGCTGAAGCCCGCGTCGCTGCGGAAGACGACACACTTCACGCCGTCGATCGTGCGCTTTTTGTAGTCGCCGCCGGTCGCGGAAATGCTGCTCGCGTCGGAATGGAGCGGGAAAACGATCTGCGTCGGCGACGAGCCGCACTCGACCTCCGCCGTGACGGTAATGCGGCAGGCAGCGTTGCTGTCGGCATCGACGGCGATCGTCATTGCGCTCACCTCGTCGCCCGCGGCAAAGACGTCCGCGCTCAAAAGCAGCAGGCACAGCAGCGCCAACGCCAGCCGCGTATACCATTTTCCTCGGCGCATCGCCGCACCTCCTCCCGAATCGTGTCAAAATGTCATACTGATTCTTGATTAAAATATTTAATCAAGAATCCCGTGTGCTACGCACACTC
>URWG01000169.1 GCA_900551495.1 uncultured Eubacteriales bacterium | reverse complement strand
TCAGAATTTCGAAACAATTCTGCGAGATTGCCACGACCCTTTCAGGGTCTCGCAATGACTGACTGAGCTTTTTGAGAGTCGCTATTTTTCTCCCTTTATCAGTCCGCGGAAGACCCGCCGAAGCCAGCGACTGTCCCGTATCGTCAGCGCGTCGCTCAGCAGATAGCACGCACCCAGCACGCCCAAAAAGAAACCGCCGCGCAGGACGAGCGCCCCGACCGACCCGCCGCTCGGGAGCAGCGATGCAGCAGCGCAAGCCGCAAGCGTGCTGACGAGCGGACGCAGAAAATCCGCGGGCTTCGGACGGTGCCGCGCCGTGTGCAGCAGCCGCCGCACGCTGAGGAACAAATTGATCGCATGGGTGATCGCAAAGCTGAACACATAGCCGCCGATGCCCCAACGCGGCAGCAGCACGAGCAGAAACAGTACATCCAGCAGCGACGTGAAGGTATTGTACCGCACGCAGCTCACCTGCTCGGCAAGCCCCTTTAGCATTCCGTCCACGATTGCATCCAAATACAGCATCAGCACCATCGGCGCAAAAATCCGCAGATACCGTGCGGCATCGGTGCTGTGATAAATCAGCTCTCCCAGCGGCTCGGCGCAGAGAAACAGCGTTCCCGCGACCGCGCCCGCAAACAGCAGTCCCATCCGCATACATTTGTCCGTCAGATCGACAATGCGGAGCTGCCGCCCCATCGCCCGACTGCGGGAAAGCTCGGGTACAAGCAGGTCCGAGACGGCGTACAGCGCCGCCGCGGGAAACATCAGAACGGGAAACACCATCGCATGAATCGTGCCGTAATCCGCCATGGCGCGTTCCGTCGAGCCGCCGAAGCGGGCAAGCCCGTAAGGGATCAGAAGCTGCTCCGCCGTGGTCAAGCCCGCACGGAGGTAGTCGTTGAGTGCCAGCGGAACGGACAGACGCAGCATCCGTTTTCGCATATGCAGCGGCTCCGTCGGCAGCGCGACACGCCGAATGTCCCGACGGTACGAGGCATAGAGCAGGAAAAAATCGAAAATACACCCCACCGAGCTGCCCAGCGTAATGGCACAGCAGGCGCGGGAGAGGTCGTTTTTCGCCCATGTGAGCAGGAGCGCGACCGTTATCAGCAGCGACACCAGCCGCTCGGCGAGCTCGATCAGCACGAGCTGACGAATACGCGAGCAGGCGGTATAGTAGCCGGTCATGATTCCGCAGAGGCAGGAAAACGGCAGCAGCAGCCCCATGACCCGCAGCGAGAGCGTCGCCCGTTCGTCTCGCAGCCAGCCGATCGCCAGCGGATGCGCCGTAAGGAACAGGAGCGCGCCCGCAATGCCGCTCACGAGCAACGCCGAGCGCAGACAGGTCGAAACCGCCCTTCGCATGCCTCCGAGCCGCCGATGCCCGAGCTCCTCCGCCGCAAGATACATGGCGGCGGTGCGGATGCCGCCCGTGCCGACGAGCACCGCGAACAGCCCGACCGAGGAGATGAGCTGCAAAAGTCCCAGCCCCGAGGCGCCGATGCGGTCGGCAAGAAAGACGTTGAAGCCGATGGAGATCAGCCGCAGGAGCAGATTCGCCGCCGTCAGCAGCAGCGTCCCGCCGAGAATCGAGCTTTGCCGTTCCACCGCATCACCTCCCCGTTCGTCCCCTCCAAGCATATGAACGCCGCACCGCAATCATTCCTGCAGCGCGGCTGTTATTCTTCTTGAGCGGCTCTTCGTAGGTTTTGTTGCCGCAGCAGGGTCAGCAGTCGAGCTTCGTCCTCGGTGGAAAGGGTCCAGCGCTCCCCCGCCGTATCGCAGTTATAGCACTCCTCCTCTCGGCAGCCCACACAAGCCTTCGGCAGCGGCTCTGTTTCAATCCAATGCATCCGTTTTTGCCCCCATTCTAAGTCCTGTTTCCATTATAGGCAAATTTTTGCTAATATTCAAGCCGCAATTTTCGGTAGATAATAGGAATATCTATCGGGAAGTGCGGTGAGCGAATGATTTGTTATGACCCCTTATGGAAAACAATGCGGGAGAAGGGTATCACAAAGTATGCCCTGATCTATAAATTCGGCTTTTCCGCCTATACCATCACAAGCCTGCGAAATAACAAGAGCATCACCCTGCATACCATGGAAAAGCTCTGCAAGGTGCTGCACTGTACGCCGAATGACATCGTCGAATTCACCGACGCCCCCTCTGCGCAGGAATAAGAACGCCGGAGCTCTTAAGCTTGTCAAGGAAGCCCGGTCTGTCATTGCGAGACCCTGAAAGGGTCGTGGCAATCTCATGCGAAATATTTCGAATTCGCCGAAGTTTATCATGGTTTCAAAATAATTCTGCGAGATTGCCACGGGTGCAAGCACCCTCGCAATGACAGACTCGGCACTTTTTCGACAGTCCGGGGTTTATTGCTTCTGCTTTTTCTCGCGGGGCTTTTTGAACAGCTCGGGCAGAATCAGCAGCAGGAGCAGGGTCAGACCGATCGCAATCGCGGCATAGCGACCGGACTCGCCCAAAAGATACGACGAGACGTAGCCCAGCAGCGGCAGGGAGAAGCGGACGGTCCCGATGGCATTGTCATACAGGACGGGCTTGGCATCGACATCGTTGTTGGCGTCGCCCTTCGTGGTGAAGCAGCGGTTTTCGCGGTCAACGGCGGCAACACGGTGCGTCACCACGACCAAATCCTCGTTGGCGACAAAGGTCAGCACGTCGCCGACCTCGATCTTCTCGGGGTCCTCCGCCTTGACGTAAACAAGGTCGCCGACATTGTACGTCGGGGTCATCGACGGGGAGATGATGGCGTAGGGAGTAAAGCCCAGCACCCGTACACCGACCAGCGCGATGGCAAGCAGCACCACAGCCGCGACCAGCAGCCATGTGATCACGGACCAAACGACGGCAAACGGACCTTTTTTCTTCTTCGCGGACGCCTCGGCAACCGCGGCAGCTTCGTTCTCCTGCATAGCACAGCTCTCTCTTCCTGTTTTCGGACGTACGCATCGTCCTGCGCAAGCCGCAGGCGGTATGCACGGATATTATGTAACGAGCCCGAATGAAACGTTTTACTTTTCCGCGTGATTAAAGTATAACACGTTTAATCGTGGATTGCAATAGAGATCGCGGATTTTTATACAGATTTTTCCAACAATATTTGTTGGAGAAAAACGGTGCAATTCCGCACTTTCGCCGAGAAAACCAAAGCAAATTGACATAATTCCGATCTCCGGGGCGCATTGTTTTCTCCCCGTGCCGCCGCGTCCTGTGCATAAAATTACAGTTTGTCCTCTTACCGCCCGCATTTCGGCTTTTTCCCTTAGGGCTTGTCCCTCCCGGATGCCCCTGCACAAGAGGGGGATACTTGCGACCGCCGCCCCACGGATTCTATCGCTGCTGCCTGCACGCGGCGGGCTTGGGGGGACGTTTGCGAGCGCCGCCTGTGGCGGATACAG
>URWG01000168.1 GCA_900551495.1 uncultured Eubacteriales bacterium | reverse complement strand
GAATTCGATGATACGGTTAGCGACGGATTGCAGCAGCTCGTGGTCGTGCGAGGCGAACAGAACGTTGCCCGGGAAGGCGATCATGCCCTTGTTGACCGCTTGGATCGACTCCATATCCAAATGGTTTGTCGGCTGGTCGAGGAGAATGACGTTCGCGCCCGAGAGCATCATTTTTGACAGCATACAGCGTACCTTTTCGCCGCCGGAGAGGACGTTCACGGGTTTGAACGCATCCTCGCCGGAAAACAGCATCCGACCGAGGAAGCCGCGCAGATATACGTCGTCCTTCTTCGCGGAGAACTGCCGCAGCCAGTCGAGCAGCGTGTCCGTGCAGCCGTCGAAATAGGGCGAATTGTCCTTCGGCAGATAGCTCTGCGAGGTGGAGACGCCCCATTTGATCGTGCCCTCGTCCGGCTCCAGCTCGCCCATGAGCAGCTTGAACATCGTTGTTTGCGCCTGCTCGTTCTCGCCGACGAAGGCAATCTTGTCGTTGCGGTTGACGGTGAAGGAGACGTTGTTCAGCAGCTTCACGCCGTCCACGGTCTTGGAGACCTCGGTGACGAACAGAATGTCCTTGCCGACCTCGCGCTCCCGCGTGAAGCCGACGAAGGGATAACGCCGCGACGAGGCGGGCATTTCCTCGACCGAGAGCTTGTCCAGCAGACGGCGGCGGGCGGTTGCCTGCTTGCTCTTTGATTTGTTCGCGGAAAAGCGGGAGATGAACTCCTGCAGCTCCGCGATCTTTTCCTCATTGCGCTTGTTTTTGTTGCGGATGAGATTCTGCATGAGCTGGCTGGACTCATACCAAAAGTCGTAGTTGCCGACGTACAGCTTGATTTTGCCGTAATCGATGTCCACGATATGCGTGCAGACGGTGTTGAGGAAGTGACGGTCGTGGCTGACAACGATGACCATACCGCTGTCCTCGTAGTTGAGGATGAAGTCCTCCAGCCAGTTGATGGATTCAATGTCAAGGTTGTTCGTCGGCTCGTCGAGCAGGATGATATCGGGATTGCCGAACAGCGCCTGTGCGAGCAGCACCTTGACCTTCAGCCGTCCGTCTGTGTCGCGCATCCGATCGCCGTGCAGCTCGACGGGGATTCCCAGTCCCTGCAAAATGCGGCTGGCGTCGGATTCCGCCTCCCAGCCGTTCAGCTCGGCAAATTCGATCTCCAGCTCCGAGGCAAGCATCCCGTCCTCGTCGGAAAGCTCGGGCTTTGCATAGATTGCCTCGCGCTGCTTCATAATGTCGTAGAGGCAGCGGTTGCCCATGATGACCGTGTCAAGGACGGTATACTCATCGTAGGCAAACTGGTCCTGCTTCAAAACCGACATCCGCAGCCCGGGCTTGACGGAAACGCTGCCCTTGGTGGATTCCAGCTCGCCCGAGAGCAGCCGAAGGAAGGTCGATTTGCCTGCGCCGTTGGCGCCGATAATGCCGTAGCAGTTGCCGGCGGTAAATTGCAGATCGACATGCTGGAACAGAACGGAGCCGCCGAATTGCAGCGCCAAATCGGAAACGGTAATCATTTGCTTCACCTCATCGTCATTCTTATCCCAAGTATATCACAAAACCGCGGAGAAGCAAAGAAGAAAAACAATTACGCGGCGGTAAGACCCTGCGCATGGCGGCGGCGCAGCAGCTTAACGCAGCGGAAATATGCCGGAACGAGGAACAGGTCCGCACAAATCCATGCGGTGGGGTTGGCAAAGCAGATGACCGTGTAGCCCCAGTAGCCCGTCAGCCAAAAGCCGAGGATGCAGCGGGCGACCATCTCAAAAATGCCCGCAAAGACCGCCTGCTTGGTAAACGACAGCCCTTGGATCATGAAGCGGAGAATGTTGACAAAGGCGAGCGAGATATAGAACGCGCCGTTGCAGATCAAAAACTGCCGCGCATAGCGGGCGATCTCCAGCCGCGTCTCCGGCGGCTCGGAGGAGTCGATAAAGAGCTGCGCCAAATTCGAGCCGAAGAAAAACATGATCGGCAGCACGGCGAGCGCATAGATCACCGCCAGCAGGCCGCACGAGGCAACGCCCTTGTGCAGACGGTCGAGCTTCATTGCGCCGTAATTCTGCGCGCCGTAGACCGCCATGGTCGTGCCCATCGCGTCAAAGGCGCAGGTGAAAAGCTGATTGATCTTGTTGCCGACCGTGACGGCGGCGATATAGCTTGCCGCCAGCCCGTTGACTGCCGCCTGTACCACGATCGTGCCGATGGCGGTGATCGAGTATTGCAGCCCCATCGGAAGCCCGACGGACAGCAGCCGCCAAAGCTCCCTGCGGCGCGGCTTCCACTCGCTGCGCGACAGGCGCAGGATCGGATAACGGCGGAACATCACCGCCAAGCACAGCAGCCCGCTGATCGCCTGCGACAGCACCGTTGCCCACGCCGGTCCCTCCACGCCCATACCGAGTACCTGCACGGAGAGAATATCGAACAGGACGTTCAGCGCGGAGGAGAGGACCAAAAAGAAGATCGGTGTCCGCGAGTCGCCGAGCGAACGGATGATGCCGGACAGCAGATTATAGAGAATGATGACGGGAATCCCGAGAAAGATGACGAAAATATAGTCGTAGGCGTAGTCGAAAATCTCCGTCGGGGTGTCTATCCAATGCAGGACGGTGCGGCACAGCACGCAGATCACAGCGGTAATGACCACGGCGAAAGCGCCGGAGAGCCAAAAGCTGTTGGCGACGTAGCGCCGCAGACCCTCCTCGTCGCCCTCGCCGAATTTCTGTGCGACGGGAATGACGAAGCCGTTGCAGATGCCGATACAGAAGCCGAGCACAAGAAAATTGATCGAGCCGGTCGAGCCGACGCCCGCCAGCGCGTTGACGCCGAGATAGCGCCCGACGACGAGCGTATCGACCATATTATAAAGCTGCTGGAACAGCAATCCGCCGAGCAGCGGGAGCAGGAAGTTCAGAATCAGCTTCATCGGCGACCCGACGGTCAGATTTTTCACGGTGCTTTTCTTCATGACAGCCGCCTCCTTTTCATACCGAAATTCGAAACAGTAATGACTGTCATTGCGAGCCCCCGTAGGGGGCGTGGCAATCTCGCGGAATGATTGTGAAGTGTCGATTGCGTTCGGCGAACTCGGACATCTCACCTGAGATTCCCACGTCGGGCTTCGCCCTCCTCGGAATGACATGAATATCAAACGCGCATAGTCTACTACGGCGTGCGGCAACTTGCAAGATGGAAAACTTCCGTTTTTCTGACATTCCCACGAGCGATTCTTCGTCATTGTGCATAAAAATCTGACGAATATTTTGTACAACCTGCCCTGAAAATTGACACGAAAAAGAAATAAGGAAGCTCTGAATCAATCGGTAAGAGCGAGCGACGAGAGATTTTTTGGCAAGTCGAGGTTTGAAAGACGCAGGAATACTTTGTGTGCCCGCAAGGGGTATGCCGCATCCGTAAGGCTCCTT
>URWG01000167.1 GCA_900551495.1 uncultured Eubacteriales bacterium | reverse complement strand
GAGTGTGCGTAGCACATGGGATTCTTGATGAAATGTTTTAATCAAGAATCAGTATTACAGCTCGAACGGCGTGACCTCCGCGACTGCCTCCTGCGCGGTAATGACCGCGTCGCCGTTATCAATATCCAGCAGGCGGTATCTGTCGCAGCCCATCCCCAGCTCCTTCATGTAGCTGAGCTGCCGCAGACCGTGGCGGGATTCGATGCGCTGCACCAGCGCGTGACGGTCATGGGGCGTCATGGCATAGACCATATCGACGCACGCCTGATCCGCCGCCAGAATATCAAGCGACGCGCAGATACCCACGTTAGGCGTCACCACCGGCTCGGCGTAAATGCCCTCGCAGTCGCAGGAAACCGACATATTCCGCATGACATTGATAAACGCAATGTGCGCGCCGAAGTGATCCGTTACGGCTTTTGCAGACTCGGTCATGCGCTCCATGAATTCCTCCTTGCTGATGCTCCACTGATCGCTCTGTCCCGGGATCGTGTGAATCATCGCCTTGCCGATCCTGCCGTCCGCGCAGCCGATGCCGATGTTCTTGTCGGAGCCGCCGAAGCCGCCCATGGTGTGCCCCTTGAAGTGGGTCAGCACCAGCAGCGCGTCATAGTTGACAAGGTTCCTGCCGACATACATTTCGTCAAACCACTTGCCGCCCTTCACGGGCAGAGGCACGGCGCCGTCCTCATCGAGAATATCCACCGGCGCAAAGGTCCAGCCGTTGACCGCCAGCGTTTCGCGGTGCTTTTCGGTGGTGTACCGATCGCCCTCGTAATAGGTATTCGTCTCCACGATGGCGGCATTCGGCAGCTCCTTCTTCAGAAGCTCCTCCACCCACGGGCGGGGAAGAATATTCGGTCCGTTCTTTTCGCCGGTATGCAGCTTCACGCCGACCTTGCCCGTCATCGCCTCGGAAATTCTCCGATAAATTTTCGCAGTCCCTCCGCAGAGAGGTCACGGGTGAAGTAGACCACGGCTTCCCCGCCGCTGCGGGCTTCGTAAGGGATATAGTTCTCCCCGCCCGAGGCGGGAACAGCATTTTCCTTCATAGCGATCCTCCTGTTAAGCGTTTTTTCAGTCAAAATAGTGCGCGATCTCCGTCATGCGGCTCTCCTGCGCAACGCCGAAGGGGCAGCGGCTCTCGCAGTGACCGCAGTGCAGACACGCATCGGCATTCACGGAGAGCTTGGTATAGTGGTTCGCGGCAACGGCATCTCCGGCAAGGGCAAGGTCGTAATATTTATTCACAAGCCCGATGTCGATACCCGCCGGGCAGGGCTGGCAGTGGTTGCAATAGACGCAGGTGCCGGTGACCGTATCCGCCGTGAAGGTGCCGATCACGGAGTAGTCCTTCTCCTCATCGCTCGCGGTCAGGAACTCCAAAATTTGGTCCAAATGCTCCATGGTCTGCACACCGGGGACCGCGACCAGAACGCCCGGGCGGTCAATGGCATATTGCAGGCACTGGCTGCGCGTTAAGGCGACGCCGAAGGGAGAGTGCTCGGCGGACAGGAGCTTTCCCGCAAAGAAGGGCTTCATGACCGAAATGCCCACGCCATCGCGCCGGCAGCGGCAGAACAGCTCAAAGCGCTCCCGCACCGAGCCGCTCCCCCATTCGTCGCCCTTTTCAAAGTCATACGCCGGATTGACGGAGAACATCATCATGTCGATCAGACCGGTGTCGAGGATGCGATTGGCAACCTCCGGCGTGTGCGAGGAAAAGCCGATATGACGGACGATCCCCTGCGCCTTCAGCTCCTTGATGTAGTCCAAAACGCCGATCCTGCAAAGCTTGTCGAAATCCTCCGACTCGTCCACGCAGTGCAGAAAGCCGAAGTCAACATAGTCCGTGCCCAGCGTTTCCAGCTCCCAAAGGAAGGTCTTTTTGATGGTTTCAAAGTCTCTGCACCAGCCGTATTCGCCGTTTTCGTCATAGACCGCACCGAAGTGGCATTGCAGAAACACCTTTTCGCGGCAATCCCTGATAGCGCGTCCGACAGGCGCATAGGTCGCGCCCGCGGTGCAGAGGTCGAAGAAGTTGATGCCGTTGGCGATTGCCTTACGGACGATGGCTTCGATCTCCTCCGGCGGCGTCGTGCCGATACCGCCCATGCCGATGCCGAGAACGCCGAATTTTTCGTTTTCGTTCCCGTGCGGAAGCTGTCTGTATTCCATACTGCACTCCTCCCGAAGTCGAATCATTGATAGTTTAATTTTAATCGAAGCGAAAAGAAAAATCAACCGCTCGGAAATAAAAGACAGCGTTTTGTCGGTATGGGCAAAACTGCGGCAGAAAATCCGAGTTGATTCTGTTGCATCGAAAGTTGATTGCAACTCTTCGAGTACCTTATGTGCAAGAAATCCGTTGCCCATAAGGGCAACGGATTTCTTGGCACGCCAGAAGGGACTCGAACCCCCAACCCTCAGAACCGGAATCTGATGCTCTATCCATTGAGCCACTGGCGCATTTGCTGTGGGTATTATAGCAGATTCTATCGGCAAAGTAAAGTCATTTTTTAGGGAACCTTTGATGAAATCAACGTTCGACAAAATTGCGCCTGATCTATTGTTTTTCGCCGCCCGCCGTGCTATAATGTCCTTGAAAATGTTTGATACTGATTCTTGATTAAAATATTTAATCAAGAATCCCGTGTGCTACGCACACTCGCATCGTGCGAACGCACGATGCGCCGTCTCATGCAGAATCTGACGCGCCTTTGGCGCTATAAAAAGCTTTTCAAGCTTTTTAACAGATTCTGGTATGAAATAACCGAAGGCGAGGGCGTTTCTTATGACCTATACCGATAATTTCCGTACCGCGATGCGCGGCTTTAACCGCTCCGACGTGGTACAGTTCATCCAGCGCCTGACCGCTGACCACGAGCAGACGCTGCGTTCTCTGCGCGAGGAAAACGAGCGGCTGACGCGTTCGTTGGAGGCGGCGCAGACCGATTTGGAGGCTGCCGTCGCCGAAAAGAGCGTGCTGGAGGAGCAGCTGCTCGCCCTTGGAGAGCAGCCCGAGGCGGAGAACACTGCTCCTGCCGCGCCGGTCTCCCTTGATGCACCGATCGCTCCCGCAGAGGAGACGATCGCGAATGTCGATGAGCTGGAGCTGGCTGCCTACCGCCGTGCGGAGCTGGCAGAACGCCTTGCCCGCGAACGCGCCGCCGCTGCCGATGCGCAGATGCGGGCGCTGTTTGAGCAGACGCGTGAAAAGCTCACCTTTGCCACGGGCGATTTCGGCACGGTGCTGGACGCGTTTCAGGAGAATTTCGACCGCCTGCGGCAGGTCATCCAGTCCGCGCAGGGCGTGCTGGCGGAATCCGGCGAGAGCGTAAAAGCCGTCGAGAGCATTTTGGACGAGCTGTGATACTGATTCTTGATTAAACTATTTCATCAAGAATCCCATGTGCTACGCACACTCGCATCGTGCAAACGCACGATG
>URWG01000166.1 GCA_900551495.1 uncultured Eubacteriales bacterium | reverse complement strand
GCCGCCGAACTGCTGCGGAAGGTGCTCGATTAGATGGCGCGTCAGAAACAGGCGCGACACCGTGAGCGGTCCGAGCGCGTCCGGCGTGACGGCGGCGTTACCCAGTCCCACGACCAAAACGCTCCCGCCGCTGTCCGTCAGCCGCCGCAGCTCGTCTGCCAGCGTCTCGGCAGGCGCCTGAATCTCCCGATTTGCGGGAAGCTCCAACGTGATATAGCGTCCAACGGGCTTTCCCAATGCCTTTTCGCCGCGCTCGTCCAAAATATCCACCCGCGTCAGCTCGCTTGCACCGACGCGATAGGTTTTGGCGCGGACGCCTTGCAGCCGTGTCGTTTTGTCGGCACTTTGCTCCCACAGCTGCTTTGCCTCCAGCGCCAGATCCGTCCGTATCGACATAACAATCCCTCCTCTGCTTCCGTAGTTTTTGCAGGGAAGAAAAAATTTTGCATTTTTGTGAAAAAAACTATTGATTTTGTTTCTTCCTGCCGTTATAATGTATATCTGCGTGAAGAGAATTCATCGTTTGATAAACCCCAACAGAGGAGGTGCAATCATGCCCAACATCAAGTCCGCGAAGAAGAGAGTTTCCCTTTCCCGTATCGCCAACGAGAAGAACAAGATGGCGAAGTCTGCGCTCAAGACGACCGTCAAGAAGTTCGACGCCGCTGTTGCCTCCGGTGACAAGGCACAGGCCGGTACCGCGTACACTGCCGCTGTTGTCGCTGTTGACAAGGCTGTGAACAAGGGAATCCTTCACAAGAACAACGCCGCCCGCAAGAAGAGCAGCATGACCCTCAAGCTCAACGCGATGGCGTAAGCAAAAATTGGATGATTCCGCCTGACGGTGCGTGCCGTCAGGCTTTTGCTTTTTTGAGGGGAGGGAGCTCTGAACAAATCGTCTGCGGCGTGCGACGAATCTTTTTTCCCAATTCTTCGGTTTGGAAAACGCGAAATACACAAAGTATTCCTGCATTTTCCAAACCTCGACTTGACAAAAAATCTTCCGCCGCCCACCGCAGACGATTTGTTCAGAACTCCCTCAATTGGATGAAATACGTAGGGGGGCGCAAAGTCGGTTCGGCAAAAAATCTCTCGCCGCCCACCACGGAGAAATTGCCCGGAGCTTCCCCGAGGGATTCCTGCGTTTTCCAAACCTCAACTTGGCAAAAAATCTCTCGCCGCCCACCGCGGAAAATTTGTCCGAAGCTTCCCAGAGAGGGCAAAATGCTCGTGCGTTTTCCAAGCCTCGGCTTGGCGAAAAATCTTCCGCTGTCCGCAGCAGACGATTTGCTTGCCATTTTTCCGATGATCCACTATAATTGAAAAAGAAAGATACCGACGAAAGGGGATGACGCGATGCAGACCGACTCAATCCTGACGCTGCCGGGCATCGGTCCGAAGAAGGCGGCGCTGTTTGAAAAGCTTGGCGTTACGACGCTCGGCGAGCTGCTGCGCTTTTACCCCCGCGACTACGAGGATCGGACGCGGCTTGTTCCGATCGCGGCGCTGGAGGTCGATACGCCCGCCTGCTTCCTTGCGACCGTCGCGACCAATCCGCAGACCCACCGTATCCCCAAGCCGGACCGCCGCTGCTTGGAGCTGACAAAGGTGACCGTCGCCGACCATACGGGACGGCTGAATCTGACCTTTTTTAACGCCGCATATACTGCCGATCGCCTCCTGCGCGGGGAGACCTATTGCTTTTACGGCTGCCTGACCGGAGACTACCTCGGCTACGCGATGACAAATCCCGTGTTTGAACCGCTGGATGCGGCGGGGCGTGTGACGCGGTGTATCGTGCCGATCTACCCGCTGACTGCAGGCTTGACGAATAAGGTCGTCTCCCAGACAATACAAAGTGCGCTCTCCCGCGTCAGCGTGCCGGAGCTGCTTCCCGCGTGGGTCACGGAGCGGTACGGGCTGTGCGGCGGGGCGGAGGCGCTGCACCTGATCCATGCGCCGACGGATGCCGCTGCCTTGGAGCGGGCGCGGAGGCGTCTGGTTTTTGAAGAGTTTTTCCGCTTTTCCGCCGCGCTGAGCGTGGTGCGAGCCAAACGGCAGCGGCATCGGGTCGTGCCGTACGATACCGCGCTTGCCGCAGATTTTCCGAGTGCGCTCCCGTTTGCGCTGACCGACGCGCAGAAACGCGCGATCGAAGAAATCTATGCCGATTTTCGTTCCGGTACGCCGATGAGCCGTTTGGTGCAGGGCGACGTCGGCAGCGGAAAGACGATGGTCGCCGCCGCTGCCGCCTGCTGCGCCGTCCGAAACGGAAAGCAGGTTGCGCTGCTGGTGCCGACGGAGATTTTGGCAAAGCAGCACTTTGAGCGTCTGCAGCCGCTGTGTGAACGGCTCGGGCTTTCCTGCGCCCTGCTGACCGGCTCCATGACCGCGCAGCTGAAGCTTGCCTGCCGCAGCGCTCTTGCGGACGGCACGGTGCGGCTTGTGATCGGCACCCATGCACTGATGACCGATTCGACGGTCTTTGCCGACCTCGGGCTGGTGATTGCGGATGAGCAGCAGCGCTTCGGCGTGGCACAGCGGGCATCCCTGCTGGAAAAGGGAACGCAGCCGCACCTTCTGCTGCTTTCTGCGACGCCGATTCCCCGCACGCTGGCGCTGATCCTTTACGGCGACTTGGAGGTTTCCGTGATCGACGAGCTGCCCCCGGGACGCAAGCCCGTGGAGACATTTCTCGTCGATGAGCGTTATCGCAAACGGCTCAACGGCTTTATCCGCAAACAGGTGGAGGAGGGACATCAGACCTTTATCGTCTGTCCCGCCATCGAGGAGGGCGAGACGGAATCGCTCAAGGCGGCGGAGACTTGGGCACAGACTCTCAAGGAGCAGGTGTTTCCGAATCTGCGTGTGGCGCTGCTGCACGGGAAAATGAAGGGCGTGGAGAAGGAAGCCGTAATGCAGGCGTTTGCCGACGGAGCGTATGACATATTGGTTGCGACGACCGTCATTGAGGTCGGCGTAGATGTCCCGAACGCCACGCTCATGGTGGTGGAAAACGCGGACCGCTTCGGGCTTTCCCAGCTCCATCAGCTACGCGGGCGCATCGGACGAGGCAAGGTGCAGTCCTATTGCGTGCTGGTCTCCGACAACCGCAGCGAGGAGACACGAAAACGCCTCAAGGCACTGTGCGCGACGACCGACGGCTTCCGCATTGCCGAGGAGGATCTGAAGCTGCGCGGACCGGGCGACTTTTTCGGCAGCCGGCAGCACGGCCTGCCCGTCTTTCAGATCGCAGATCTGGCCGCCGACCTGAACATTCTGGAGGCCGCCCGGCAGAGTGCCGAGACGCTTCTCGCCCGGGATCCGGAGCTTTCCGGCTATCCGCTGCTGGCCCGGCGGGTCCAGGCGGCGGCAGATAAGACGCTGGCCGATTCCATGAATTGACTGCTTATCTATAAAGGAGAACCGTCTTATGAAACTCTATCTGATCCGCCACGGCC
>URWG01000165.1 GCA_900551495.1 uncultured Eubacteriales bacterium | reverse complement strand
TTGCCGACGGGCATATAGTGGAAATACCAGACGAATTTCGCGCCCCACTCGACCATTTGCGTGATATATTCCTCCGAGCTGATCGAGTCCACATTTTGCGCGGTATAGCAGCAGCTGATGCCGAAGGGCAGCTTGTGCCTGCTTTGCCTGCCCATAGGGGATAATAACATCCGGCATGATGTCGCCCATGCAGAAAATGGACGTGCCCTCCCGCAGCCGCGTCATCGGGAAATATCCATGGCTGCGCGGCGGGCGTTTTCTACGAAGCGGCGCACCTTTTCCGGATCCTTGCGGACGACCTTGCCGTCCCGAAAAATGCTGGTTTTGGTCAGACTGTCCACGCCGAAGGGACGCACATGATAGATTGCCTCGGCAACGTTGTCCGGTCCGAGACCGCCCGCAATGATGACGGGAACGTTGACCTCCTCGACGATACGGCGGTCAATTTCCCAGTCGTGGGAAAGACCGGATGCGCCGATGCCGTAGGCGCAGTGGGTGTCGGTAATCAAAAGGTCGGCAATGCCCTCGTAGCTCTTGGCAAGCGCGACTGCCTCCGGTCCCGTGATCGAAACGCCCTGCATCAGCTTGATGCCGGGGACGGCGGCTTTCAGTCGGTCGGCGAAGTCTCTTGTGGCGAAAACGACGTCGTCACACAGGTGCAGCACGTCCGGACGCAGCTCCTTGGCAAGCTCGATGGTCTTGTCCTTGTCGTGCACCATGATGATCGCCGAGCACACGGCACGGTGGCGGATCGCGGCAAAGACGGCTTTTGCCTGCTCCATGGAAATGCAGGCGGGGCAGGACTCGTCGCCGATCAGCAGACCGACATGGTCGGCGCCGGCTGCCACGCAGTCAAGGGCTTCCTCGGGAGTTTGAATGGAATATACGGAAATATACATTTTGCTTACCTCGCAGATTTGATGCGGCTGCACCACGCAAAGACGGGTCAGATACCGTTCTCAGTATACCGTCTCTCGCGGCGGCTGTCAAGAGCGGCGGAGCAGGGGAGGGGGCACCCGCCCGCGCAGAACGAAAAAGAATTTTTGCAGGAAAACTTGCACAAATGTGACCCTATAAAAAACACAAAATTTTTTGTTTTGCCAAAAAGTTTTTAATATAAAAAATAATTGCGCGAATGTTGTACTTTTTTGCGGAAAATATTTGCAAAATTCTGCAAGATGTGCTATACTGCTTTGAGCAGTAAATTTGAAAAAAGAAAAACGCTGGGAACGGAAGTGAAATGCCGTTCCGAAAAAACGAAAGGGGTAAAAAACAAAATGCACAAGTATGTATACCTTTTCTCCGAGGGCAACGGCGCAATGCGCGAGCTTTTGGGCGGTAAGGGCGCAAATCTGGCAGAGATGACCAATCTCGGTATGCCGGTTCCGCAGGGCTTTACCATCTCCACCGAGGCTTGCACCAAGTACTACGAGGACAACCGCACAATCAACGATGAGATCAAGGAGCAGGTCGATGCCGCGCTCGCGAAGATCGAGAAGATCAACGGCAAAAAGTTCGGCGACGCGAAAAACCCGCTGCTGGTTTCCGTGCGTTCCGGCGCCCGTGCCTCCATGCCCGGTATGATGGATACCATCCTCAACCTCGGCATGAACGACGAGGTTGCTGCCGGTCTGATCGCCGGTAACCCCACCCCCGCATTCACCCGCTTTGTCTATGACTCCTATCGCCGCTTTATCCAGATGTTCTCCGACGTCGTGATGGAGCTGTCCAAGAAGACCTTTGAGGTCATCATCGACGAGGTGAAGGCTGAAAAGGGCATCAAGAACGATATTGACCTTGACGCCGACGACATGAAGAAGCTCGTTGTCCTGTTCAAGGAGCACTACAAGAAGGAAAAGGGCGAGGACTTCCCGACCGATCCCGCTGTCCAGCTCATGGAAGCGATCAAGGCTGTTTTCCGCTCTTGGGATAACCCCCGCGCCAATGTTTACCGCCGCATGAACGACATCCCCTACTCCTGGGGCACTGCCGTCAACGTTCAGCCGATGGTCTTCGGCAACCTGAACGATAAGTCCGGCACCGGCGTTGCCTTCACCCGTGACCCCGCGACCGGCGAGAAGGCGCTGTTCGGTGAGTATCTCATCAACGCGCAGGGCGAGGACGTCGTTGCCGGCATCCGCACTCCCAGCAAGATCACCAAGCTCGAGGAGGATATGCCCGCTGTTTACAAGCAGTTCGTGGACATTGCCAACCGTCTCGAAAACCACTATCGCGATATGCAGGATATGGAGTTCACCATTGAAAACGGCAAGCTCTATATGCTCCAGACCCGTAACGGCAAGCGCACCGCCGCCGCCGCACTGAAGATCGCCTGCGACCTCGTGGACGAGGGCATGATCTCCCGCGAGGAGGCTGTCATGCGCGTGGAGCCGAAGCAGCTCGACGCTCTGCTGCACCCGCAGTTCGACGCTGCCGCGCTGAAGGCTGCCGAGGTCGTCGGCAAGGGTCTTGCAGCTTCTCCCGGCGCTGCCTGCGGTCGCGTCGTGTTCACTGCCGAGGATGCGAAGCAGTGGGCTGCCAACGGCGAAAAGGTCGTTCTGGTCCGTCTTGAGACCAGCCCCGAGGACATCGAGGGCATGGCGGCGGCACAGGGCATCCTGACCGTTCGCGGCGGCATGACCTCCCACGCTGCCGTCGTTGCCCGCGGCATGGGCACCTGCTGTGTCTCCGGCTGCGGCGACATCACCATGCACGAGGAGGAGAAGTATTTCATCATCGCCGGTAAGGAATATCACGAGGGCGACTGGATCTCCATCGACGGTTCCACCGGTAATATTTACGGCTGCGCCATTGCCACCGTTCCCGCCAGCATCAGCGGCAACTTCAACCGCCTGATGAAGTGGGCGGACAGCTTCCGTGTGCTTCGCGTCCGCACCAATGCGGATACCCCGCGCGATACCGCACAGGCTGTTGCGTTCGGCGCCGAGGGCATCGGTCTTTGCCGTACCGAGCATATGTTCTTTGAGGCGGACCGCATCAAGGCGATGCGCGAGATGATCGTCGCCAAGACGGTCGAAGCCCGCAAGGAAGCGCTTGCAAAGATTCTGCCCTATCAGCAGAGCGACTTTGAGCAGATGTACCGCGAGCTGCAGGGCCGTCCGATGACTGTCCGCTATCTCGATCCCCCGCTGCATGAGTTCCTGCCCACCAAGGAGGAGGACATCACGGAGATTGCCGGAGAGCTGAACATCTCCGTCGCCGAGCTGAAGGAGGTCATTGCCTCCCTGCACGAGTTCAACCCCATGATGGGTCACCGCGGCTGCCGTTTGGCGGTCACCTATCCCGAGATCGCCGAGATGCAGACCACTGCGGTCATCAACGCGGCGATCAAGGTCAACCACGAATTCCCGTGGTATCGCATTGAGCCGGAAATCATGATCCCGCTGGTCGGCGAGGTCAGAGAGCTGAAGTACGTCAAGGATGTCGTTGTCGCGACCGCAGACAAGATCATTGCGGAAGCCGGCGTCGAGATGAAGTACAAGGTCGGCACCATGATCGAGATCCCGCGCGCCGCGCTGACGGCGGACGAGATCGCCAAGGAAGCCGAGTTCTTCTCCTTCGGCACCAACGACCTGACCCAGAT
>URWG01000164.1 GCA_900551495.1 uncultured Eubacteriales bacterium | reverse complement strand
GACGCGCCTTTGGCGCTATAAAAAGCTTTTCAAGCTTTTTAACAGATTCTAGTATAATCCGTGCCGCAGACACACCTCCATTATTCCTTATTCACTATTCACTATTCACCATTCACTGCCCACTATTCACTTGTCGCTACTGCCTGCCTCATACAACAATGCAAGGAGCTGATTCTTTGAAATTAAAGACACTGTTGTTCGGAAAAACCTACGCCTTTCATGACATAAAGGACGTGCTGGCGAAGGCAAATGAGGAGAAATCCGGCGATCGTCTTGCCGGTGTCGCCGCCGAGACCGCACAGGAGCGGGTCGCGGCAAAGGTCGTCCTGTCGGAGCTGACCCTCGGCGACCTGCGGGAAAATCCGGTCGTCCCCTACGAGGACGACGAGGTGACGCGCATCATTCAGGACGACCTGAATGAGCGGATCTATACGGAGATCAAGGGCTGGACCGTCGCACAGCTTCGGGAGTGGCTGCTGGCGGAGACGACCTCCGGTGCGGACATTCGCCGCATTTCGCGCGGGCTGACGGCGGAGATGATCGCGGGCGTGTGCAAGCTCATGAGCAATCTCGATCTCATCTTCGCGGCGAAAAAGATCCGCGTCACCGCCCACTGCAACACCACCATCGGTCTGGACGGGACGCTCTCGTGCCGCCTGCAGCCGAACCATCCCACGGATGACATTGACGGCATTGTCGCCTCGCTCGTCGAGGGGCTGAGCTTCGGCGCGGGCGACGCGGTGCTCGGGCTGAATCCCGCCGGAGACACTGCCGAGAGCGTCAAGCGGATTCTCACGCGCTTTGAGGAGATCAAGCGCAAGCACGCCATTCCGACGCAGACCTGCGTGCTGGCGCACATCACGACCCAGATGCGCGCCATCGAAGCGGGCGCACCGGCGGACCTGATCTTCCAATCCATCGCCGGCTCGGAAAAGGGCAACGCCGCCTTCGGTTTGGACGGAAAGCTCGTCGAGCAGGCGCGGCAGCTTGCCCTGACGCAGGGCACGGCGGAGGGACCGAATGTTATGTACTTTGAAACGGGGCAGGGCTCCGAGCTTTCCAGCGAGGCGCACCACGGTGCGGATCAGGTCACGATGGAGGCGCGCTGCTACGGCTTTGCCAAGCGTTACGCGCCCTTCCTCGTCAATACGGTCGTCGGCTTCATCGGTCCGGAATACCTCTATGACGCACGGCAGGTGCTGCGGGCAGGGCTGGAGGACCACTTCATGGGAAAGCTCACGGGCATCCCGATGGGCTGCGACGCGTGCTACACCAACCACATGAAAGCCGACCAAAACGACATTGAAAATCTCTGCACGCTCCTGACCGCTGCGGGCTGCAACTACTTCATGGGCATCCCGCACGGCGACGACGTGATGCTGAACTATCAGACCACGGGCTTCCACGAGACGGCGACGCTGCGGGAGCTGTTCGGGCTGACGGCGATCCCGCCCTTCCAGCGCTGGCTGGAGAGGATGGGCTTCGTAGAAAACGGACACCTGACCAAAAAAGCCGGCGACGGCTCGGTGCTGCTGTAAAGGAGGCGAAGAAGATGAATCGGGACGAACTGAAAACCTTAGTCGCCCAAATGCTGCGCGAATTAAAGCCCGACGCGCCTGAGCCGACGGTCAAGGCGAGCGAATACAAGCCGACCGTCGCCGCTGCGGATGAGGGAGCGCTGCCCGACATCACAACGGTCGATCTGCGGCAGCAGTATCTCGTCGAGGACCCGAAGGACGGGCAGTCGTTTCTTGCGCTCAAGGCAAAGACCCCTGCGCGGCTCGGGCTGGGGCGGGCAGGCACGCGCTATAAGACCGCGACCATGCTCCGCTTCCGTGCCGACCACGCCGCCGCACAGGACAGCGTATTTTCCCCCGTGCCGGAGGAGTTTGCCAAGGACAACGGCTTGGTTCCCGTACAGACCGAGTGCGGCAGCAAGGACGAGTATCTCACCCGGCCCGACCTCGGGCGCCGCTTTGACGAGCACAACGCCAAGGTCATCGAGGAGGTCTGCAAGGGGCAGCGCGTACTGCTGGTGATCGGCGACGGGCTTTCCTCCGCCGCGATCCTTGCCAATGCGCTCGACTGCGCCGCCGCCATCCGACAGGGCTTGAAAACCTACGGTATCGACGTCGGAAAGAGCCTGTTTGTCCGTTATTGCCGCGTCGGTGCGTCCGACTTTATCGGCGATTTGACGGGCTGCGAGCTGGTGTGTCTGCTCGTCGGCGAGCGGCCGGGGCTGGTGACGAACGAGTCCATGTCCGCCTACCTCACCTACAAGCCGCACCGCGGCATTTCCGAATCGAAGCGGACGGTCGTCTCCAATATCCATCGGCAGGGCGTCGCGGCGGTGGAGGCGGGGGCGCACATTGCCTCGCTGATCGACCGTATTCTGCGGCAGAAGGCATCGGGCATTGATCTGCGGGAGGCTGAAGCATGATCGGTGATCGGATCCCCGTGACCGTCCTCTGCGCGCAGCACATTGCCAACATCTCCGAGGGGCTGGGCAGGTCGCTGCGGCTGCCGTCCCGCTGCCGCTCGGTCGCGCTGCTGTCCACCGACTGCGACGATGCGACCTATATCGCGCTGGACGAGGCGACGAAAAAAGCGAACGTCGAGGTTGTCTACGCCCGCAGCCTGTACGCGGGCGCGTCAAACGCCTCAACGAAGCTTGCGGGAGAGGTCATCGGTATGCTCGGCGGTGAAAATCCGTCCGAGGTGCGCAGCGGCTTGCAGGCGGCGGTCGCTCTGCTGCGGGAGGTCGGCTTTTGCAGCGCGGACGACGGGGGCGGCGTTGTCTACCTTGCCCACTGCGTCTCGCGGACGGGCAGCTACCTGTCCAAGCTGGCGCACATCCCGGTGGGGCAGGCGCTGGCGTACCTCATTGCCCCGCCCGTGGAGGCGATTTACGCCCTCGACGCGGCGCTCAAGGCGGCGGATGTGCGGCTTCAGACGCTGTTTGCCCCGCCGAGCGAGACGAATTTCGGCGGCGGGCTGCTGACCGGAACGCAATCGGCGTGCAGCGCGGCGTGTCATGCCTTTGCCGAGGCGGTACGGGCAGTGGCGGCGCATCCCATTGATACAGGAGGAAGTTTGCATGGAATTGGATAAGGACCTGCGCTCGCGGCAGGAGACGCGGGAGCTGCTCGCGGCGGCACAGACCGCCTTTGAGGAGCTGAAGCGCTTCGATCAGGCAAAGCTTGACCGCATCGTCGATGCCGTTGCCGATGCGGGCGAAAAAAACGCCACGCAGCTTGCCAAGCTTGCCGTCGCGGAAACCGGCTTCGGAAATGAGACGGACAAAACGGAGAAAAACCGCTTCGCCGCGCGGCGGGTACAGCAGGCGCTCCGCGGGATGCGCACCGTCGGTATTCTGCGGGAGGACGCGGAGCGAAAAATTTGGGATGTCGGCGTGCCCGTCGGCGTGATCGCGGGCATCGTGCCCTCGACGAATCCAACCTCAACGGTCATTTACAAGACGATGATCGCGCTCAAGGCGGGCAGCCCCATCGTCTTTTCGCCCCACCCGGGCGCGGTAAACTGTACGGGCAAGGCGGCGCGGCTCGTCGCCGAGGCAGCGGAGGCGGCGGGCTGTCCCAAGGGCGCGGTCGGCTGCATCTCCACGCCGACAA